>JANNYY010000460.1:0-30613 GCA_031410355.1 Chitinophagaceae bacterium
GGAAATTATTATTATCAGATCGTCTTTTTCTGCACCATACCCTATCCATAAACTAAGCCCGCAAAAAAGGATAAGTAACATAGGATAAGAGATATCGGACGCTTTTTTTTCTTTATAAATTTTGATAAGTTGAGGTAATAATGAAATTCCTGTACAAATACTTGCACCAAGCCCGATCCAGGTAATTAAATTCATAAGTTCAGTTTAATGATCTTATTCAATAATCGAACCCTTTTTTGCAGTTTACAACCTGGTAAACTGTTTTTAAACGGCCCGGCATCCCCTAAAAAATTCAAACACGCAACTGCATTCTCATTAAATCGGGTTATAAAGGCATGGTATTGGCTAAATAAACTGTATAATAAAATTTACGAGGTTAAAATAATCTTTCATGCGGCTTTTCAGAAAAAAAATTGATACAGATATTTTTGAATTACTTCCCCATGCTATTGCTGCCCTAAAAAAAAATATGATAGACCCATTTTTGGGAGAAAGTAAAGATAAATATGCGGATGAACGCCCTCCTTTAAGAGCCGAATTATTTACTGAGGAACAGTTGAAACTGCACGCCAAAGCCATTTCTAAAAAACATGAACTTATCCTGGGGCACCCCATAGAACTGTTATTGAAAAGATTAGCTGAAAACGAAAATATTTTATTGGAGGTTCATACAAAGCTGACAGATGTGGTGAGCAACAAGGAGAGAATAGCGCCTGCGGGAGAATGGTTACTGGATAATTTTTACCTGATAGAAGAGCAGATCTATATTGCTAAAAAACATTTTCCCAGGGGTTACAGTAAAGGATTGCCACAACTTGCCAGGGGCGAATCTGCCGGTTTACCAAGGGTTTATGATATGGCTGTGGAAATTATTTCCCATAGCGACGGGCATATAGACCTGAATAACCTTACCAGCTTCATCAATGCCTACCAAACCAATACCTTTTTAAAAATTGGGGAACTATGGGCATTTCCCATTATGTTAAGGTTAGCCCTGCTTGAAAACCTGCGCCGCATTTCCATACAGATCTTCATGGATATCACCAATAAATTACTGGCAGATGACTGGGCAGATAAACTGATCAGCACTGCTGAAAAAGATCCAAAGAACCTGGTGTTGGTAATAGCAGATATGGCCAGGTCTGAACCTCCAATGGAGACCGCATTTGTGGCTGAATTAACCAGGAGGCTGCTCGAAAAAGGAAACAGCCTTTCCTTGCCTGTTAACTGGATAGAACAACAATTAAGTGAACATGGATCAACCAGCGATGAACTGATTCAACAGGAAAATCAAAAACAGGCTGCAGACCAGGTATCTATCAGCAACAGCATCAGCAGCCTTCGTTTTTTGGGCAGTACCGACTGGCGTGAATTTGTTGAAAACACAAGTATTATAGAAAAAATACTGCGGCAGGATACCCATGAAGTGTATGAGCGTATGGATTTTTATACAAGAGACCAATACCGGCATACTGTTGAGAAAATTGCGAAGTACAGCCTGGTTTCCGAACAGGATGTTGCAGTAATGGCCATAGAAGCTGCAAAAGAAAATGCAGCAAAAACTGATGATCCACGATTACAGCATGTGGGATATTATCTGCTGGACAAAGGGGTATTAAAAATACAGAAGCAGGCGAAGATGAAACCGTCTAAAAGAGAAACCTGCCGTAAAATAACTAACCGCTTTCCACTGTTTGTTTATGCAGGAAGCATTATCCTTTTATCATTTTTACTGAGTTGGGTGCTCGCTGTAAAGGCTTATGATGAAGGGTTGCACAACTGGAAACTCATCCTCTTTATTTGTGCCTGTTATTTTGCAACCAGCCAGTTGGCGGTTTCCATTATTAACTGGTTGAGCAATTTGTTAGCACGGCCCTCTGTATTACCTAAGATGGATTTTTCAAAAGGTATCCCGGATAATTACCGCACCATGGTAGTGGTGCCAACTTTACTTACCAGTGCAGCCGGCATTAATGATCTTATTGAAAACCTGGAAGTACGTTTTTTGGCCAACAGGGATGCGAATCTTTGTTTTGCCTTATTAACCGATTTTAAAGATGCTGACCAGGAAGTGCTTCCTGAAGATAAAATGCTGTTACAGGCTGTTCAAAATAAAATTATTGAACTCAATAAAAAATATGACCGCACTATTTACGATACCTTTTTTCTTTTTCACCGGCCACGCAAATGGAATAAGGCGGAAAAAAAGTGGATGGGTTATGAACGTAAACGCGGTAAACTCACCGAACTAAATCAACTGCTGCAGGGTAAAGAAGGCCATAATTTTATGCTGATAGTTGGTGATGAGCAAACTTATAGCGGCGTAAAGTATATAATTACACTTGATACAGATACACAATTACCACGCGATGCTGCAAAAAAAATGGTTGCTACACTTGCCCATCCGCTTAATCATGCTGAGTTTTCAGAAAAAACACAGCGGATAGTAAGGGGCTATGGCATTCTGCAACCCCGTGTTGCAAACAGTTTACCAGGTGAGGATGGTTCGCTCTATGGCAAAATTCATGGTAATGAACCCGGTACCGATCCTTATACCCGGGCAGTATCGGATGTTTACCAGGATCTTTTTGAAGAAGGTTCTTTTATTGGCAAAGGCATTTATGATATAGCTGCATTTGAAAAAACACTCCACAATAAATTTCCGGATAACCGCGTACTTAGCCACGACCTGGTGGAAGGTTGTTATGCACGGTCGGGCCTTATTTCTGATGTGCAGTTGTATGAAGAATATCCATTTCGCTATATTGAAGATATGCAACGCCGCCACCGCTGGATAAGGGGCGACTGGCAGGTTGCAGGCTGGATGCTGCCATTTGCAAAAATGAGCGATGGGAAATTTCACAGAAATACCATTTCATCACTCTCCAGGTGGAAGATATTTGACAATGTAAGGCGTAGTTTAGTTCCCGTATCATTATTAATATTAATTGTTTTCGGTTTGGTAAATGGGGTATCGCCATGGTTTTGGGCTTTTGCAGTTGTATCTATCCTTATCCTTCCTGCGGCGTTAAGTTTAGGCTGGGAATTAATAATGAAGCCTAAAGATGTTATATTTTCCCAGCATTTTAATTACACATTAATTGCTGCTAAAGACAGGCTCATCCAGTTTATTATCAACTTTGCTACATTGCCTTATGAAGCATTTTTTACTGCAGATGCAATCATGCGCACGGTATGGCGCATGTTAATTTCAAAAAAACATTTACTGCAATGGAACCCGTACAGTAATAAAAGGAGCCGTAAAAATTTTTTGGAATTTTATGCAAACATGTGGTTTGCGCCCATGTTTGCAGCAGCCATGTTTATTTATCTTCTTTTCTTTTCTACATCAATATTATTTGTTGCATTCCCGCTTTTGGCGCTGTGGGCATTGGCACCCTTTGTTGCATGGTATATAAGCCGGCCAGGTGTAAATAAACAGGTTAATATATCCGAAGAACAAAAAACAAACCTGCGCATGCTTGCAAGAAAAACATGGGCCTTTTTTGAAACCTTTGTTACAGCAGAAGAGAACTGGTTGCCACCTGATAATTACCAGGAATACCCGGTTGAAAGAATTGCACACCGTACATCGCCAACCAATATAGGGATGGCATTATTATCCAATCTTACAGCGTATGATTTTGGGTTTATCACAACATCACAGTTAATTGAACGTACATCCAATACCATACGCACCATGCAGGGCATGGAAAAATATCGTGGGCATTTATATAATTGGTATGATACGCAATCGCTGGTGCCCCTGGCACCAAAATATATTTCAACGGTTGACAGCGGTAACCTTGCAGGCCATCTTATAACCTTAAAACAGGGCCTCTTAGCCTTAGCCGAAAACAAAATTGCCGGTGCCTCATTTTTTGAAGGCCTTATTGACACACTGAACATCATCAGTGAAAAAACAATTTCTACAAATGCATATCCTTTATTAGAAAAGTTCAGTGGTAAAATTCAGGAAGATTATCCGCCGGTATTAGACAGCCTTTCAGAAACCAAAAAATATATAGATGAACTGCAAACCTCATTTGCACAGCTTTTATTAATAATTAATTTTGATGCTGAAAGTGAAGAAACATGGTGGGTACAAAAAGCAGTAGCGCAGATAACTGAAGCAAAAAATGAAATTGCATCGTTATGCCCCTGGCTGGTATTACCTGTTGCGCCTGCAAGATTCGGGGAGTTGATACCCATGCTGCCTTCCATCCCTTCCATTAAACAGTTATCCAGGATAGAAGAAATTATGCTGCACAAAATAATCACTTTTGATTCTGCAGATAACAGTATCGAAGAAAATGAATGGCTTAATAATTTCAGGCTCGTCATTACACAATCGGGCAGAAGGGCTAAGGAGATCAGTATTACACTGGAACAACTTGCTATAAAATGTAATGAGCTGGCTGATATTGATTACGATTTTCTGTATTTCCGGTCGCAGCATTTATTAACGATAGGGTATAATGTAGATGAACAAAGAAAAGACAATGGGTTTTATGACCTGCTTGCTTCTGAAGCAAGGCTCACTACATTTATTGCCATAGCACAGGGAAAATTGCCGCAGGATAGTTGGTTTGCATTAGGCCGCCAGCTTACAAACTTTGGTACAACACCCATTCTTTTATCCTGGAGCGGATCCATGTTTGAATACCTGATGCCCTTGCTGGTAATGCCCACTTATGATAATACTTTATTAAATCAAACTTATAAAGCCATCATTCAAAAACAAATTGATTATGGTAAAAAAAGATCAGTTCCCTGGGGTATTTCCGAATCGGGTTATAGCCTTACAGATGCAAATCTTAATTACCAGTATAAGGCATTTGGTGTACCGGGTACAGGCTTTAAACGCGGGCTGGGAGAAGATTTGGTAATAGCTCCTTATGCAACTATGATGGCGCTGATGGTAGAACCGGAAGAGGCATATAAAAACCTGCAGGTTTTAAAAGAGGCCGGGTTTGAACGTAAGTTTGGTTTTTTTGAAGCCATTGATTATACAAGTTCCAGGGTACAAAGAAAACAAACGCATACCGTCATCAGGTCTTTTATGGCACATCACCAGGGCATGGGATTCTTATCAATCGCTTACCTGTTGTTAAATAAGCCAATGCAGCAAAGGTTTATTGCCGACCTCGGCGTTAAATCTTCGTTGCTGTTATTACAGGAAAGAATACCAAGAATAAGTACATTTTATTCTCCTGCATTACATGCTGCAGATATTGCGCTTACCGGCGGAAGCGATATGCCCATGCGGGTGATAAAAACACCAAATACAGCTATACCGGCAGTGCAGTTGTTATCAAACGGAAGGCTGCATGTTATGATCACCAATTCAGGATCGGGTTATACCCGCTGGAAAAATATTGCAGTAACACGCTGGAGAGAAGATACTACCTGCGATAACCGCGGCACATTCTGTTATATACGTGATGTTGATAATGATGTGTATTGGTCATCTGCTTACCAGCCTTCCTTACAAACGGGTACAAATTATGAGGCTGTATTTTCGCAGGGCCGTGCAGAATTCAGGCGTACCGATCTTTCGCTGGACACACACACAGAAATTGTTGTATCGCCGGAGGATGATATTGAATTAAGAAGAATACATATTACCAACCGCTCACGCAAAAGAAGGGTGATTGAAATTACAAGTTATGCCGAAGTGGTATTGGTGCCGCCATTGGCAGAAGAAATGCATCCTGCATTCAGCAACCTGTTTGTTGAAACATCGGTGAATGAAGAACGCCATGCCATCATTTGCACACGCAGGCCCCGTTCACCCGAAGAGCAGGTGTACTGGATGTTTCATTTAATGAAAGTACCTGATGCGCTGGTATTGGAAGTGAGTTACGAAACAGACAGGCGTAATTTTATTGGCAGGGGGCACAGCATTCATCAGCCTAAAGTAATGAAGAACGATACCCCGTTACAGGGTAGCAGGGGTTCGGTGCTCGACCCTGTTGTTTCTATAAGATACCGCATCATTATTGAACCCAACGCCTCTGCAACCATTGATATGATCATGGGTATTGCCGACACAAAAGAGCATTGTAATGTATTGATTGAAAAATACCAGGATCACCAGCTTACCAACCGCGTACTGGAACTGGCATGGACACATAGCCAGGTTATACTCAGACAAATAAATGCCGGCGAAGCCGATGCACAATTGTATGCCCGCCTTGCGGGATCAATCATTTTTGCCAACGATTCTTTACGTGCCGATCCATCTGTCATTATAAAAAATCAACGAGGCCAGTCGGGTTTATGGGGCTATTCCATTTCCGGCGATTTGCCAATTGTTTTATTGCAGATTGAAGATTCGGCAAATATTGAACTGGTAAAGCAAATGATACAGGCGCATAATTATTGGCGCATGAAAGGATTGATAGTTGACCTGGTTATATGGAATGAAGACCACGGTGGATACCGGCAGGCGTTGCAAAACGAGATATTAAGCCTCTTAACCTCCGTAAGGCCGGCCGATGTAAAAGATCAGCCCGGCGGGATTTTTATCCGTTCCTCCGACCAGGTATCTAATGAAGACAGGATATTATTTCAAACCGTTGCAAGGGTAATAATTTCCGACAGGCAGGGTACATTGGAAGAGCAGGTAACAAGGCGCAATAAAATTAAAACCTCCATTCCTTATTTCAGTCCCACTAAATTTCATGCTTCAAGTTTTACAAATATTACACACCCAACCGGCCTGCAATTTTTTAATGGCCTTGGTGGGTTTGCTGCCGATGGAAAAGAATATGTGATCATCACTACAACAAAAAAAACAACCGCATTGCCCTGGAGTAATGTGCTGGCCAATCCCGGTTTTGGGACTATCATAACCGAAAGCGGGCAGGCTTATACCTGGGTAGATAATGCACACGAGTTCAGGCTTACACCCTGGAACAATGACCCCGTAACAGATATGACTGGCGAGGCATTTTATTTAAGAGATGAGGAGAGCGGAAGATTCTGGTCACCGGCTCCTTTTCCATGCCGTGGTGCTTCTGATTATATTTCCCGCCATGGATTTGGCTATAGTGTTTTTGAACATAGTGAAGATGGAATTGATTCTTCCATGACTGTATTTACTGACCTGGTGGATCCTGTTAAGTTTATTGTTATTAAACTGCATAATAACTCTCAGCGGGCAAGGCGCTTATCGGCAACAGGCTATATGGAATGGATATTGGGCGACCTGAAAGGCAAAACACAAATGCATATTGTAACCGACCTGGATGTGTTGAGCGGCGCTATCCTTGCAACAAACAGTTACAACACGGAGTTTAACAACAAAGCTGCTTTTTTTGATGTGGATGATTTAAACCGCTCCATCACCACCGACCGTACAGAATTTATTGGACGAAACGGCACATTAAATAACCCCGATGGGATGAACCGGGCAAGGCTGTCGGGCAGAACAGGCGCTGCGCTTGATCCCTGTGCGGTGATACAGGTAGTTTTTGATTTGGCACAGGACCAGGAAAAAGAGATAGTATTCCGTTTAGGTGCTGGTAAAAGTATTGCTGATGCCCTGGCGCTGATAAAAAAATTGGAAGGAACAGGAACTGCAACCCAACGCTTAAATAAAGTGCACGAATTTTGGCAACAGGCATTGGGAACAGTACAGTTTCAAACTCCTGATGCTGCTGTAAATGTTTTAATGAATGGCTGGCTTAATTATCAAACTTTAGCGTGCCGCATCTGGGGGCGAAGCGGATTTTATCAATCAGGTGGTGCCTTTGGTTTCAGGGATCAGTTGCAGGATGTGCTATCTCTTTTACATGTAAAACCTGCATTGGTTAAAGACCAGATACTTTTATGTGCTTCAAGACAATTTATAGAGGGAGATGTACAGCATTGGTGGCATCCGCCATTGGGCAGGGGAGTGCGTACTACCTGTTCTGATGACTATTTGTGGCTTCCTTTTGCTACCATAAAATATGTTGTTTTTACGGGTGATAAAGCCACGCTTGATGAACCTGTTCATTTCCTGGAAGGCAGATCATTAAATGCAGGGGAAGAATCTTATTATGACCTTTCGATCAGGTCGGAAAAAACCGCTACTTTATATGAGCATTGTGTTTTGGCAATTGAACATGCCCTGAAATTTGGTGTGCACGGATTGCCCTTAATGGGGAGTGGCGACTGGAATGATGGTATGGACAGGGTGGGCATAGAAGGCAAAGGAGAAAGTGTTTGGCTGGCGTTTTTTCTGCATGATATTGTTAGAAAATTTGCTGCTGTTGCTTTAATTAAAAATGATAAGGTATTTGCAGAAAAATGCGGGGCAGTAGCTGATGAATTGCGGCTGAATATTAATAAAAATGCATGGGATGGCGAATGGTACCGCCGGGCATATTTTGATGACGGTACTCCACTGGGATCAAAAGATAATGAAGAATGCAAAATTGATTCCATTGCACAAAGCTGGTCAGTATTATCGGGTGCAAGCGATCCGCAACGCCGGTTAACGGCCATGAATTCGGCAGAGAAATACTTAGTAAGAAAAGAAGAAGGCATTATACAATTGTTTGATCCGCCTTTTGATAAATCTGCATTAAACCCGGGTTATATAAAAGGCTATGCACCCGGTGTTCGGGAAAATGGGGGCCAGTATTCACATGCAGCTATCTGGCTCATTATGGCATTTGCAGCCTTAGGCGATACCAAAAGAACCTGGGAGTTAATACAATTAATAAACCCGGTTAATCATGGAAACGACGTTGCCTCCATTGACAAGTATCAAGCTGAGCCCTATGTTATTGCGGCAGATGTTTACACATTGCCTTTGCATAAAGGCAGGGGAGGATGGACCTGGTACACAGGCGCTGCCGGCTGGCTGTACCAGTTGCTTACAGAATCATTCATCGGTATAAAAAGAGAAGGCGATAAATTATATTTTAAGCCCTGCCTGCCAAAAGAGTGGACAACAGTAAAAGTTCAATATCGGCATATTGATACACTTTACCAGGTTGAATTGATACAATCAAAAGAAGAGAACTCGTCAGGGATTTGGGTTGATGGCAAAGAAGAAGCCAATGATTTCATTTCATTACTAAACGATGGGATTGTACATGAAGCGAAAGTAATATTGGAAATTACAAACAATTAAATCTTGACATAAGAAAATAAACGGTTTTTTGGTTATACAAAAAACCGTTTATTTTTTTACAGAAGAATTAAAGCATCTTTCCTTATTCAAAAATGAAACGCTCATCTGCTTCTTTAGCGGGAATCTCTTTGATAAATTCATCGTAACCGTCATCATCATGATTGCTGTAGGCGCCATAAGCATCAATGCTGTATCCGATCAATCCGTCATTGGCTTCAATTACATATAAAATAGTGGAATCTGATGGGTCTGAATCGCCTTCAAAACGATAGGTTCTTATAATTTTAAGGTCTTCGGCTTTATAAAATTTGCCGCTGCCCGTTCCAAAACCTTCACGGGTCATTCTAAATTCATTGTCGCGTTTTTTTAAACGGAGTTTCTCTAAAACAGCGCTTAAAGTGGACATTTGTTCAGTTGTACTGCTCATAATAAAAAATAGAAAAGTGACTAAAAAATTGTTTACTTCTAAAAAAATGTTACCCGGCAATTAAAAGGTTTGTAAATTAATTGCCTTCGTAAATCCGCTTTTATAATTCATGCTTTTGCGGATTATGTTCAATTATCTTCAGCCTTTATTTCTTCAAATTCACCGCAACCCGCCTTCGCCATATTGTATTAAGCCATAACCAGGGCGGGCTATATTCTCTACGTGCTTAAATAAACCCATAGATTCGCCTTCATGGGATATTCTGTCTTCCCATTGCTTTTTTGATCTTTCTCCTGCCTGGTTAACATTTGCTGAATCTTTATTTACAGCATTCAGCATATTTAGTATTTCATCAGGTACAAGCGGTTTTGTAATATAATCGTAAGCCCCCGATCTCATCGCATTCACAGCAGTTTTAATATCCGAATATCCGGTTATAATGAAAACGATGGTGCCGGAATTCATAGCTTTTATTTCCTGCAATACCTCAAGGCCTTCTATATCGCCTAATTGGTAATCGCAGATAACAATATCAAAACTCCCGTGTTTAAATTTTTGAATACCCTTTACGCCTGACGAGGCTTCTTCAACATCATATCCATTGCGGCTTAAGAAACGGCTCAGCAGGATGCATAATTCAATATCATCATCAATGATCAATATTCTCTTCTTCATATCCTTTATTTTTAAGCTAAATAAATGAAGTTACTAAAAGTAAAATATTGTGATATTTTGCAGAGGGTAACCTGACCTTTTTGTATGGAGAAAAGTTTCAAAAATTATGCCATTTTAAACTGCTGAACAGTAAGCTGCCCTGCAGGTTTTTATCGTTTTTAAAAAAACATGCCAATAAAAATCCTGTTGCTGCAGTTAAAAGTAAAATGAGTTAAAAATATTATTTCCGGCTTTTGCCAATGAGGAAAATTATGACACCCACAATTACTGCCACAATAAGAACGCCTACCCAAACACCTGCTTTAAAAATGCCGCCAATAACCTCACAGCCTGATAAAAATGTAACAAGAAAAAGGAGCATACAAGACATTAAATTTTTCATACAAAAGTTTTAATGGTTTAAGTATATTTAAACTGCATCCGGCTTAATTATTTTTATGCCTTAAAGCAGGTATTTTACTAAAATAATAATCATGCCATAAAATTTATGCATAGGTTATGGTATATTATCTTATAAATTTAAAATATTGCGGCAGCTAATAAAAGACGCAATAAGGATTTGAACCACATGGGTGATTCCCGCCATTTTATTTAGCAAGAAGTATTATTGTTATGATATAGGCAACTGAAAAAATAACAAAGTCAAAAAAATAATTTAAAAGGTAAAAGCGTATCTTATAATTGAGAGTCTTCGTAACTCTTAATTTTATTATACAAGGTTTTTCTATCAATTTTAAGTACCTCTGCGGCCTTGGTTTTATTAAAATTAACCTCTTTTAAAACATGCATAATGGTTTCGTACTCTGCTTTGCTTGCCGAATCTTTCAGATCCATTGAACGTTTACCTGGCCCGGGTGTACTTGCGGTATTGGCGGTATCCGTAATGGCATTACTTATTTCAAAAGGTAATGAACTGGCTGATATATAACCCCTGTCAGTTAACAGGGCGCATCTCCTTACAACATTTTTAAACTCCCTTAAGTTACCAGGCCAGTTGTATTTTATAAACATATCAAGCACTTCAGTATCAAAACCGTCAAGTTGTTTATTTAATTCTTCCATAGTTTTTGATAAAAAGAATGCAGCAAAGTGAGGAATATCTTCTTTCCTGTTTCTTAATGGCGGAAGATTGATAGAAAATTCATTAAACCGGTGGTACAGGTCTTCCCTGAATTTCCCTCTGCGGTAAGCTTCCTGTAAATTTTCATTGGAGGCTACAATGATCCTGATATCAATCTCAATTTCTTTATTACCTCCAACCCGTTTAAATTTTCTTTCTTGTATAACCCTTAATAAGGAGGCTTGTATCTCGGCAGACAAATTAGCTACTTCATCTAAAAATAAGGTTCCGCCATTGGCCAGTTCAAAATGGCCTTCTTTATCAGCTAATGCACCTGTAAAAGCCCCTTTCATGTGGCCAAATAATTCGCTGCCGGCCAGTTCTTTTGATAAGGTACCACAATCCATAGCAACAAAGGGTTTGCCCTTTCTGTTACTTTGTTCGTGTATAGTTTTGGCAATAACCTCTTTACCGGTTCCGCTTTCACCATATAAAATAATACTGAAGTTTGTCGGCGCTACAATGTCAATTTGTTTATACAATTCCTTTGCAGCAGGGGCCAGGCCTTCTAAAAATTCGGATGTGAGACGGCTATTGGCTTTTGTATGCTTACCTTCTTTAAGAGGGTAAGCTGCACCTTTTTTTTCTGCAATGGGTTGATTAAGGGCTTTACTTAATATAGTTAAAACCTCATCGGGTATCAGCGGCTTAGTAATATAATCATACGCTCCTGCTTTTATAACATCTACTGCCAGTTTAATATCGCTATAGCCGGTAATTATAAGTACAATTGTGGCAGGATTATGTTGTTTTATTTCTATTAAAATGTCCTTACCGTCTTTTTTATCCCCTAAGCGATAATCACATAAAACAATATCAAAAAAGCCGGCTTTAAATTTATCAATTCCTTTTTTTCCGGAGTGTGCGGTTTCTACTTCATAACCATTATTGGTAAGAAACCGGTCAAGCAAAACACACATATCTGCATCATCATCAATTACAAGCACCCTTTTCTTCATGGATTTTTTTTATGAAAGTACAAATACTTTTGAGTTAATATAATTTTTTAAAAGAAAAAGATTCACAAATTCGTATTTACCCTCATTAGTAAAGCATTTTAAAACATAAACAATCTTAAACCTTATTATTAGAGCTATTTACATTCAATACACAAAAACTATCGCAATTTGGGGAAACAAATCTACAAAAACTAAGATTGTTTCATTCTCCTATAATAACTAAAGCAAAAAAAAATTTTCAATAACTGGCGTTAAACTTGCATTTAAATAGATGCATACTTTTTTAATGCAATTTCCGTTTAAGTACAAACGTACAGTATGAAAGCTTTGATTATAGATGATGAAGTTGATATTTGCTATTTATTAGGCGGATTACTACTTAATAAAAATATGATTACCGATTATGCAAATACTATTGCAGAAGCCAGGCTGGCATTAGAAAAAAATTATCCTGAAATCATTTTCCTGGACAATCATTTACCCGATGGCAGGGGAATTGATTTTGTTCAGTATATTAAAAAACATTATCCTGCTGCTAAACTGATAATGATAACTGCGTACGATACAGCAGCGGACAGAAGCAATGCCTTTGCAAAAGGGGTTGATTATTTTATTGCCAAGCCTTTTTCAGGAGAAAAAATATACCAGGCATTGGATCAATTAAAGAATTAGCATTTTCCTTCACTCTTTTTTGCCCATACCTGTATATATTAAAAAGTTGGCAGAGTTTTTTCTTGCATGTAAATATTCATTAACTTTTAATTTAAATTTTATGGGAAACTTATTATACGTAATTGCCGTTATCCTGATAATAGGCTGGGCGATTGGATTTTTAGGATATCATGCTGGTGGCCTTATTCATATTTTATTAGTTATTGCAATCATCGCTATTTTACTAAAAGTGATCAGAAGAGCCTGATGAATACTTTTTCGTTGATCAGGATGAAAAATCAAACTTAATTATAAAACTTGTACCCTCGCCGGGTTTACTTGTAACGCTTATATATGCTTTGTGATTTAAGATGATATTTGCTGTATTAGTAAGTCCGAGTCCATTGCCGGTTGACTTGGTGGAGAAATAAGGTTCAAATACTTTATTAAGTTGCTCCTCTGTCATACCATGCCCGTTATCAGTTATTTCTACAATGCATTTATTGTCTTCTGTCCTTATTTGTATTTGCAGCAACCCTTTATTGGGCTCCATCGCTTCAACCGCATTAACAATCAAGTTTAAAAAAGCTATTTTTATTTTATCCGCATCAACAGAAATATTGCAAATATCCCCTTCATATTTTTTTTCTACGCTTACATGATTTAATTGCAACCTGTCTTTTGCTAAAAGCAGCGCATCATCCATTATAGTATTAATCAGAGCCGGTGCAACATTAAGTTCTGTAAAACGTGTAGCATTAAGCAATTCACTTATTAACTGGTTTATCCGCTTACTGTTTCTGTTCACCATCTCAAACAGCATTTTAGTGTTGTCATCCTGCACGGGTAAACCTGCTTTTATTTGTGCAACCGCAAGATCAATATTGGTAAGCGGGTTACGTACTTCATGCGCAATAGTACGTGCTATACGCCCGGTTGCTGAAAATTTTTCACTACGTTTCATAAGTAACAGTGCAGCATTGGCCTTGTCCAGTTCCACAATCTGTTGTTCCAGTTCCATTTGGTACTCAGCCACTTTATGATCTGATATTAACCTTGCTTTATTTTCTCTGTGGTAAGTATAAAATCCAAATACTGCAAATATTATAGCCACAACAAGTGATGTGATTATTATAATGTTCAATGCAATGTACTTTTCGTCGAGTTTTTTATTCCTGATTGCCAATAAATTTTGTTCATACAACTGCATGGTAGTAACAATTGACCTTATTTGCTCCATAGCGGCCTTACCCTTATAAAAAGATCTTAGCAGTGTATCAGTAATAAGATAATTGTTATTTTTAAAAGAATAAATGGCAAAGGAAAGCCTGTCATACCTTTCCTTCATAATTGAAGATAACAGGCCTAAGTTTTTCTGTTGAAAAGTGTCTCTTGTTGTTTCTTTTTTTAAGCTGATAAAACTGTTGTTTACAATAGCAAAGCTATTTTTATAAGGCCTGAGGAAGGCAGTATCACGGGTGTTGATGTATCCCCTTAAGCCTGTTTCAGCATCCTTCATACCCGACGCCAAAATTTCTAAATTGTTAATTACTTTATTAGTATGGTTTACCCAGGCCGTTTGTTTTATCAGTTGATTATTGCCATATAATGTAAGCAGGTATGACAGAAGCAAAATAATAAATGCGGTTGTATAACCCGTTTTAACCTTTAAATCCTGTGCTATTTCTTTTAATGATTTTATCATATAAAATGCCTGTAATACCTGAATAGTTTTAAACGATGTTTAAATTCTGCATTGTTAATGTACTATGATAAAATTAAGCCAGAAAATATATTAGCCAAATTTCACCAAAAATTAAGTATTTGTGATTAGTTAAAATCAGGTAACTATACATATGCAAGGAAAAGATTTAAGAAAATAAATCATAGGCTTTCTCAATAACTTCCAGGGATAAAAGTAAATTTTCATTAAGGGTTAGTCAAAATTTTGTAACCTGTATTTGGCATAATATATGTTTTAAATCAGGTAAGTTACAGGAGCTAACCAGGTATTTACACACTGTGTAAATTTCTACCCGGTTTTTAGTAGTACCTTTAAACCAATACAAAGAATATCCTGCCAATAGTTTATTTTACTAATTTTAAAAAGTAAATTAAGTTGTAAATCTGGCAGTGTTTTAGTAATAGAATAAGCAATCATTTATTTCATAACTATAAAACTTAAAATTATGAGTACAGGAAAATTAGTATCAGGCATTTTGGTAGGCATTGCTGCTGGTACTGTATTAGGTATTATGTTTGCTCCTGATAAAGGATGTGAAACCAGGAAAAAACTTCGTCAAACAACGGATGACCTGGTAAATAATTTAAAAAGCAAATTGAACGTTATGGCTGATGAGATGGCAGAAAAATATGAAGATGTAAGCGAAAGATCTCCTGATATGATGTAAACATGTTTTTTTATTATTAAGGATCACGTTAATTTATTTAAAAATACTACACATGGAAAAGGAAACTAACTCCATTGAATCCCTGTTGCACAAAACAGGAGATTTTTTGGAAACAAAGATTGAATTGCTGAAGTTGCAGGCTGTTGATAAAGTAACCGGGGTGACCTCTTCTATGGCTTCAGGAATGATATTGGTCATGATTATCTTTTTAATGCTTTTTACCCTTAATATTGGCATTGCGGTTTGGATCGGGGATATGTTGGGTGAAATTTACTATGGCTTTTTTTTAGTAAGTGGTTTTTATTTCCTGGTTGCAGTTGTAATATACCTGTTCCGGTCTAAGTGGCTCAAAAAACCTCTGCGTGATGTTTTAATAAAAAAAATGCTTAATTAAGAAATTATGGAGATTAATAATGCAGCCCAGTTAAAGGAAGCCATAGCCCTCCTGGAAAAGAATATTGATTTCAAAAAACAAATATTGATGGAGCAGTTTCACGATACTTATGAAAGTTTAAAACCAGTGAATTTAGTAAAAAATTCTGTCAGGAAATTTGCCTCAAGACCTGGTTTTGTAAATAAACTGGTTGCTGTGGCTGTTGGTACAGGTGCACGGGTTATGAGCACAAAATTATTGCCGGGGAAAAGTAACAATTTTTTTAAGAAGATATTTAATTCGGCTATACAACTTACATTATCCAGCGTAATTGCAAAAAAGGCATAAATTTTTCTTGTATAATCTTAAGGTAATAAAATGTTTCGTTTAGATTATAAAACTAATCGAGCCAGGCACTTTTTAAGATCAATCCCTTTACCTAATACGCCTTTAAAAATATCTTTCATTTTTTTTACTCTCACAGGCACAGTAAATATATCAAAAGCAGATGGCCGCAGTCCGGGTTTTACTTCTTTCCATAAAAGCGGGGTAGATACTGTAGCGCCTTTGTGCGGACGAACACTATAGGCTGCTGCAATAGTTTGGCCCCGGCTGTTTTGCAGGTAATCAAGGTATATTTTATTTCCTCTCTTTTTAAGATTTCTTTCCATGCTGGTGTATTTGGGTAATTGGTCATAAGCCATACTGCAAAGTATTTCGGCAAAATGCCGCACCTGCTCATATTCATATTTGCGCCCCATAGGCACAAAAATATGTAAACCGGTAGCGCCCGAAGTTTTACAAAAGGATACGGCGCCGGCTTTATCTAATATCTCCTTAAAAACATTGGCAGTTTCAATTACCTGCTCAAATGTATTTTTGGGCGATGGATCAATATCAATGATCATATAATCCGGTTTGTCCAGCAATCGTGTAACAGAATTCCACGGATTTAATTCTATGCATCCTAAATTATTTAAATAAGCCAGCGTAGCCTTATTGTTACAAATAATATAATCTATATTTTTTTTAGCGGAATCAGAATATAAGGGTATGCTTTTAACCCATGATGGTGCTGCCTCACCGGCATCTTTATGATAAAAACCTTTATCTATTATCCCGTTGGGATTTCTTTTTAATGATTCAGGCCGTTCTTTCAGGTAAGGTAAAATATAATCTGCCATTGACTGGTAATAATCAATCATCATTCCCTTAGTAATTTTTTCATCGGGCCAGTATATTTTATTACGATTACTGATCTTAACCTTAATGTTACCAATTTTTAGCTCATTATCTTTATCATCATAAACCTTTACATTTTTTTTTGCAGCAGGCTTTTCAATTTTATTTTTTTCCATGATAATGTCTTTAAGTGATTTGTCTTCTCTCATTCGCAAAAAGATCGGATGCCTCATTTTCCCATCATTTGTCCATTCTGTAAATTCAACTTCGCACACATATTTGGGCTTTATCCAGGTAACAGGCATACTTGTTTTTATATCTTCCTTAAAAGGAGAGTGAATATTTTTAATCGGGCTAAGTTTATCGTATATCTCTTTCAACAATTTATCTGAAAAACCTGAACCGGTATGTCCCGCATATTTTAAACCGTTTTTACTTTTTACAGCCAATACAAGCGCACCAAAATATTTTCTTGAGCCTGTTGGCTGCGTAAATCCGGCAATAATAAGTTCTTCAGATTTGTGATGCTTTATCTTTAACCAGTCAGATGTTCTTTTTCCTTTCCCGTACTGGCTGTCAGCTTTCTTTGCCATTATTCCTTCCAGGCCCTGCTTGCCTGCTAACCTGAAAAAATCAATTCCTTTGCCAATAATATGATCTGAAAATTTTATTACCTTATTATTTTTTATAAGCTGCTGCAGTAATTTTTTTCTATCCATGAGGGGCAGGGCAGCGGTATCTTTCCCCTGTAATGATAACAGGTCAAATACATAATAGCAGATTGGGTATTGTCTATTGTCAGCATAGTGCTGCAGTTTTTGAAAGTCGGATTTTCCATTTTCATCAAGCACAACAATTTCGCCGTCTAAAACAGCAGTATGTTTTATTTTTTTTAATGCACTAAAAACAAGGGGGTAATCTGTTTCAAAACTGATACCATTCCTGGAATATAATTTTACATCTCCGTTTTTTATTTCGCTAATAGCGCGGTAGCCATCCCATTTAATTTCAAACAGCCAGTCCTGGTTATCAAAAGGTTCATCAGTTTCCTTAGCCAGCATGGGGCTTATAAAATCAGTTAGCTTTTTTTTAGGCTCCCTGCTCAGCACTAAAGTTTTTTTTTAGGTTTATCATTTGCGGCCAGCCATTTATTTATAGGAGAGGAGGCAGCCGTTTCATCTTCGCTGTTGTATCCCGCATTAACAGCATATTCATCATTGTGTTTTATCAATAACCATGCATTTTCATCTTTGTCTTTTAATTTTACCAATGCAAATTCGCCTTTTAATTTTTTTCCGTAAAGGGTGAATTTCAGGCTGCCGGCTTTTAAACCTGCCCTTAATTTTTTTTCAGCAGTTACTTTATCGGAGTTTTCTAAATCAGAATATTTTCCCTTATCCCATATCTCTACAATGCCAGCCCCATAACCGGAGGGGATTATACCTTTAAAATCTTTATAGGAATAGGGGTGGTCCTCCACCATCATGGCCAACCTTTTATCTTTAGGGTTTAAAGATGGCCCTTTGGGCACCGCCCAGCTTTTTAAAACGCCATCTATTTCCAGCCTGAAATCGTAATGCAGCCGGGATGCCTTATGCCTTTGAACTACAAAGGAAAGTGAAGGCGTATTCTTGATTATTTTTCCTTCGGGCTCCGGGGATAGTGTAAAATTTCTTTTTGCTTTATATTTTACCAAGCTCATATCAGGATGCTTTTTTCTTTTTATTGCCAAGGCTGGCCTTTAACTGCTCCATAAGATCCTTTGTTTTATTATGCACAACCTTAAGCTGTGGAGTGGCAACTTTGCCCCCTTTGCTTTTAGCCTTTATTAATTTTAATAAGGAAGCCGTGTATGTGTCTTTGTAATTACTGATGTTGAATTTACCTGATAGTTGATTAACCAGCGAGATCGCCATTTTTAGCTCTGCCGGTTTTATAGTTGACTTAGCCGGTAAATTCAATTCTTTAGTGCTTCTGATCTCTTCGGCAAAACGGATCTTATTTAAGATGATCACATCATCAGAAACCCTTAAGATAGCGAGCGCCTCCTTATTACGCATTACAAAACTGGCAATGCCCGCCATACCTGTCTTTTTCAATGCCTCTTTTAACAGGTCATAAGCCCTGTTACCCGATTTATCAGGTACCAGGTAATAAGGAGTTTCATAATACATGCTGTCAATTTCGGCCTGCTGTACAAAATCGCTAATCTCAATTATTTTTGTTTTTACCGCAGCGGCTTTTTCAAAATCTTTATCATCCAGGATAACATACTTATTGTCGAGCATATACCCCTTCACAATGCTTTCCCATTTTACTTCTTTACCGCTCTTTTCATTTACCCGCATGAATTTAATATTTGCATGGTCTTTTTTATCCAGCATATCCAGGTCAAGTTCGCTGCCTTGTGTAGCGCTGAAAAGTTTTACAGGTATGTTTACCAAACCAAAACCTATAGCGCCGGTCCATAATGGTCTCATATTTTTTATTTTATTTTTTATTATATACCAAAAATTCTGCCTCTTTTTATTTTCGTCTAAAATGAGAGCTTTCGGAGAATTATTAATAGAGCATGTGTTTGTTTAAACTGATATTTTACTTGTACAACAAACATACCGATAGGGAATAATTGAAATAAAAAAAAGTCCTGGAATTTACCAGGACCCTTAATGTTTCTTTGCTTTTTCCTTTGCCGGTTATTACCCGGTTCAGGCCCCCCGCTAGGAAACCGATTCATGTTTGATTTGAAAAAGACAAATAGCGTGCCAACAGGGGGAAGTTTTTTTTTTCATTTAATCTTACCACTTCTGTTTAATTGTGCATCTTTATGATGGTGGAATATATAAACAAAATTTTCCCCACAGTACAAAAAAATCCCCAACTAATTATGCATTGTTTGCGTAAATAATTGGCATAATAAATGAACAGGTAATGCTAAGCAAATAATTTAATTAACTCAAGTAAAAATTTACTATTATGGAAAAAAAACAAAAAAAACCTGTAGCTAAAAAGAATTCGCAAAAACCAATGGACGAGGAAACAAATTCAATGCTCCTTGGTTTTTTTAAAGATGAGTTAAAAGATATTTACTGGGCAGAAAAACACCTGGTAAAAACTTTGCCTAAAATGCAAAAGGCAGCAACAAACGAAGAACTTAAAAATGCTTTTGCCAGTCACCTGGAGCAAACAAAGGAACACGTAAGCAGGTTAGAAGAGGTATTTGGTATGGTTGGCGAAAAACCACAGGCTAAAAAGTGCGAAGCCATGGAGGGTCTTACTAAAGAAGGTGAATCTATTATTGAAGACACTGAAAAAGGTACTTCAACCCGTGATGTTGGGTTAATTATGGCTGCCCAAAAAGTAGAACATTACGAAATTGCTACGTACGGAGGCCTGTCACAATTAGCGCAGACTTTAGGTTTGAATGATGTTGCGGATTTATTGGGTACTACCCTGGATGAAGAAAAAGATACAGACCAGGGCCTTACACAAATAGCAGAAAGTAAAATAAACCACATGTCGCTGGAAGAAGTTGAAGCCTGATAACTTAATTAACGGTATTTCAATTAGTGCTGTTAACAAGGACAACCGGGTGTTAAACCCGGTTGTTTCATTTTAAATATATTGTTTAACCTGAATTATAGCAAAATGGAAATAAAATATAATGAAGCTACAGTAAACCGGCCACTGGGCGACAGAATCATTGATGCTCCCATTGTTTTAATTGACCTTGAAAAATACAGCCAGCAACTTACAGAAGAAGATGCATGGAAAAAGAATGGGCGTAATGGAATAACCATATTAAAAACCTATGGCCTTACAATGGTTTTGGTGTGGTTGCATACTGGAACAGAATTACCAGAAAACCTCGTTGATGGCCACGTAACTATTCAGGTAATAGAAGGAGCTATCGAATGTACTATTGAATCCGTCAACATGAAGTTACAGAAACAACATATCATTTCCTTACACCCGGGAATTATTCACAGCATCAGGGTTGTTGAAAAATCATTGCTGCTAATAACAAATAAAGCTGTAGAAGAAGATTCTAAATAATATGTTCAATTACCTTTGCGGTTAAAATTTTTAAAAACTTACATAAAAAAAATACCACTTTTAACGAGTGGCATTTTTTTAACTAATGATCATCTGTTGATTCTTATATGTGTACGGAATTATGGTATCATCCGGAAAAATGATAAGACCTGTGTGATGGCGGCTGAAACAAACCGCTAATGGCGGTTTTAACTTTTTCTGTCCAGGAGATATTTGTAAATATTTTATTTTCAAAAAACTCTGCCTGCATTATTTTCATTTTTACCAATACAGTTGTATATCCTTCTTTTGAAAAACCATCCCATGTTGCAAACGGACTTTCGTAATCATTATCAACAATCCCAGCTTTTCCGGAAAGCTGTAGCCTGCAGCCGGTATCTTTTTTATAATAATCAAGGTAGGCGTAAAATGATTTGTTAATGAACCGGGCATGGTTTCCTTTGCATGTTGTAAAAAACCAAATCGTTCCATCGTCTTCAACCCTCAGGGTTTGTATTATATTATTTGGCAATTGTAAATCCTCATCAATTTCAGATTTAAACAGCGCAATTTTTATCAGGTCAATTTTTTCTTTTAAGAATTCAAGATTGTTATCGTGTTTGTAAAACATAATAATCGTTTTATTAAAAAATTCAAAGGCTATGCCAAAATATTTCAGGTGCTTTCATATTTTTATTTTTAAAACAATGAGGAACAATTTCTACAAACTGCGATGAGACTGGAATTATTTGTGAGCTCATAAGTTAACAGCGAGCTGTACTGGGTAGTAACTATCTTATTAAAACCTTACATAGGCGTGAATATTCAAATATAAGTTGCGGAATAGTTTTTCATCGCAATCATGCAGCAAATAAGCGCTACCCATATATAATTTACGAAGGTGGATTTTTTAAGAATACTGAGAATAACGAAGCTTCAATTTTAAGGAACAGCTTCCAATCTATGTATGTTTTTTTGTCAGCATCAGATAATTCAAAACTCAAAAACTCTTTCATCTTTGGAATCAACGTAAAGAGATAATCACCTTTGTAGAAAATTGTAAAACTCATTCCATCATCATCTTTCAGCAATTCCAGAACGTTGTATTTTCTTAATTCATTTCGATGATAAATTCTTAATTCAATATATTGTTCCAATAAGATCATAGCATGATTATTTTATTATAACAATCAAAATAACATGCCAGATTAAATATTGAATAGTAATTGAGTTAAACCCTGTGTTATGAGAGTAATATTCCCCATAAAGAAAGATATGCCCCATTATTAACTGCGCTCAAAAGAAAAAAGGTCGCTATACCTGCTTTTTCCCTTTGTTATAAGGTCTGTAATAATTTCAGCAGCCATGAGGCTGAATGTAATGCCATTTCCTCCAAAGCCTAATGCAAATAATGAGTTAGGCTTACTCTTTAAATTTCCTATGTATGGCAGGCCGTCTTTGGTTGATCCGAAAACACCGGACCAGCTAAATTCAGGTTTATAAGCTATATGCGGAAACAACTCTTCAAAATCACTTTTTAATTGTTTTGATTTTGATTCGATGAGCATACTGCTTTTATGAGCATTTTTAAAATATTCGTCTCTACCGCCCACAATTATTCTTCTGTCTTTTGTGCTGCGTATGTATAAATAGGGATCCGCGGTATTCCATATCAGTACTTCATCCTTCCATAATTTTACATCCGTTGTATTCTGTTCAGATATTGTTGCATACGTTGAATGCAGGTTGACAATTTTTTTATCAATATAATTTACAGCTTCGTACCCGTTTGCATAAATAAGCGTTTTTGCTTTTATCTTACTGCCATTTGCAGTGGTAACCAAAACAGCATCCTGCAGGTGTTGTATATCAACAAGGTCCGTCCTGTCAAATATTCGTAAACCCATTTTTTGGGATGCCTGGTGCAAAGCATGAGCAAACCTGTACGCATTCGTTTGTGCACCCGTTTCAGAAAGTATTGCAGCAGGCGCTTTAAATCCGTAAGCTTCTTTTATTTCTTTTTCATCTAAATAAGTTACTTTAAAATCATTTTCTTTTCTTATTGCAAATTCACGCTTCAAAAAATCAACATCCTTTTTTTTGGCTGCGTAGTATAAACTTTTTTTTGCCTCAAATTCCCCGCAATTTATTTGTTTATCAATTTCCCCTATTTTACTTATTGCTTCTTCACAAAGCTTATAAGAAAGTACAGCATTTTTTTCTCCTACTTTATCTTTTAAAATTGAAAGTGGTGTGTCTATCTCGTATTGTAAAAGCGAAGTGCTTGCACAGGTACTGCCTAAACCAATTGTTCGTGAATCGGCAATCACACAGTCTACGCCTGCATTTACAAGGTAATACGCAGCCAGGGCGCCGGAAATGCCACCACCCATTATTAATACATCTGTAGTTATATTATTTTCCAGGGCAGGATAATTAAATGGTAATCCATCTTTGATAAGCCAGAAAGGATATCCTGAAACTAAGTTCATTTTTGTAGTATTAATTAAGAATATGCCTTGTGTAAAATTAAGGAGGTTAGTTTTTTTAAAATTTCACATCCGGTTTTAAAACAATAAAATTAGTGAGCTTCAAGTATCTTTAATATTACCTGCTCTTCTGGTAAGCTATTTATTTTGCCTGATTCTTTTTCGGTTTTCCCCGGTAATTCTCCCTCGAATTTTTCCAGGGCATTATTTTCATAGTGTGTTATAATTGCAGGATGCACGTAATATTTCTTACAAACTGTTCTTGTGTTTCCCAGTCGTCCTGCCACCATATCAAGCGCCTCCACAACTTTTTTCTTTCTTTCAGCCTCTGTTTCAAAGGCACCCAGCTCTTTAAAAGCTAAAAAGGCATTCACGGTGCCCGACCAGGTTCTAAAATCTTTGGCACTAAAATCGGTACCGCTTATTTTTTTGATATAATTATTTACCATCCCGGAGTCTATCGGGTGTCTCTTGCCAGCTTCATCATAATATTGAAAAAGTTCTTTGCCGGGTATATCCCTGCACTTTTTTACAAGCAATGCAAGCTTTTTATTTTTTATACTTATATCATGGTCAACGCCTTTTTTGCCTTTAAAAACAAATTTTAAATGACTGCCGTTTATAACAGCATGCTTGTCTTTTAACGTTGTTAACCCAAATGAACCGTACAATTTTTCGTAAAAATTATTCCCGATCCTTATATTGGTTTCACTCATCAGCGTTACCACCAGGGCCAGCACTTTTTCAACGGGCATGCCGGGTAAAGCAATGTCTTTTTCCAACTGGGCTCTCATAGTGGGCAAAGCTTTGCCAAACTCAAGCATGCGGTAGAATTTTGTTTGGTTACGGAGCGAGTTCCAGCGTGGGTGGTATTTATATTGTTTACGCTTCATTACATCAAGCCCCGTTGCCTGCAGGTGGCCGTTATCCAAAATGCAAATCCATACATTTTCCCACGCGGGTGGTATAACGAGGCTTTTTATTCTGCTAAAAGTATTCTTATCATTCAATTTTTTACCATTAGCCAGGTAAGTAAAACCTTTTCCTTTTTTTATGCGCTGTATGCCCGGATGGCTGTCATTTACATATACCAGGTCAATGGCAGCAGCTGTTTTTTCAGGGTGTTTACTGATGGCTTCAATTTTTTTCCTTGATAAGTTTATGTTTTCTTCAGCTATAGTTTGCACAACAGTAAATTTTATGAATATAATCTAGTGATTTAAATGTAAAGTATTGATACAAAATTTTATGCCAGAAAATATATGTGAAACTACAGGGTATGTTTACTTTATTTTTTTTAAATTAAAATGGCCTTTGATATACTTATTTAGATAATTTCCTTTTGACCCTGATTTCTTAAATTCATTAAAAATAATTACTCAATTATATAACTGCTGGCATTGGGTACAATAAAAACTGCGGCGGTGGGTTTTGCCGAGGTGCTTTTTTTCAAACGGAATATGATCCCGGGGACAAATCTTCCTGGTATGCGCCAGCCAGTGTTTCTTTAATACAAAATCTTTTTTCCATTGCAGAAACTGGAAACTATACACCGATGCTTCTTTTACTAATGCGTTGAGTTTAGCGGGAGGAAGTTTAGTTACATCACTTTCAGGATGTACTTTTATGCGGAAAAGCACTTCATTTTTTATGATATTTCCTACGCCTGCAAAAATATGCTGGTCAAGCAGGGCATCACATACCAACATGCCCGGTTTAGATTTTAATGATCTTTTTGCTTTTCGGGAATCCCACAGGGGATTCATTACATCGCAACTCCAGTCGTAAATATCATCCAGGTCTTCTTCTATAAATTTAACCGAGCAGGCGTAAAAATTCAATTCCCCATTTTTAAATTTAAGGCTTATCCGGGGCGGGGTTTCTTTGCTTTCATTGATGCGGTACGATCCAAAAAGCATAAAATGAAGACGAACTGTAAAGGATTTAAAACAGATGAGAAAATGTTTACCCCAGCTTTTGAAATCATAAATAACCTGGCCTTTAAGCCGCTGTATACCGGTTTTGCTGTTACCACTAACGTCAATGATTTTTTTTCTTTTGAAGGCCTGAACGGCTTCTTTTAATATAATTATAGAGGGGCCTTCGGGCATATCATTTTACATTTTAACTATAACCAGTAAATGATATGCCAAATAATAAAACTGGTTGAAGTCTTTTTGATCCAGGAAGGTTTATGTTTTTTTTTATATTAAGAGATTGATTTTTGTAAGCAGATCATCTATATCAAATGGTTTGGAAATAAAATCATCTGCCCCCGCCTGCAGGCAAATCTGTTTTGCATCGGGGTGAGCCGACATCATTACCAACGGAATATGTGAAATGGAAACATCTTTTTTAAATGCAGTACAGATATCAATGCCATTCATACCAGACAAAAGCATATCCATGATTACCATATCAATGTTATAATTCTTCATTATTTCTGTTGCCTGTTCAGCATTTTCTAAAACAATAATAATATAACCTTTATACTCAAGTATCATCCGGAGCATACTACCAATATCCGGGTCGTCATCAATAACTAAAATTTTAGCAAGTTTTTTCATGTTTATATTTTGTTCTCCAATGAGGTAATGTAAAATTTATAACCTTTACGTTTTGGCGAACAAGGCTTATTGAACTGTTTTTTTCTCAAAATAATTGATTTTGCAATAACCCGCCCTGTGCCAATGCCGGGGTATAGTTAAAGATAACAATTTAGTTGCGTGAAGCATAATACGAATAGAGACCAGATTATAGTTCAGGTTGATTTCGTTATTTGGTACCCATTTTTTATTAAATTTTTGGCACCAATTTTATTATATGTATACAATGGAGGCAATATAACCAGTAATAACACAGACAATAACAGGAATGGTAAGGTTTGCATTAACATCCAGGCAGCTTAGCCTGCTCCGGAATTTAAAAAATAATTTTTAGTGCAGATGTTGTGCCTGTAAGGAAATATTGGAGAAACATAAACACAATGTTGACAATAATCAGCAAATGTTGTTTGGGAACTTAAAAAATTCATTTGCGAAAATTAAAATTATTCAAAGAAAGTTAAGCGCAGAAATTATATAGAAATTAAATAATTCGCGGGGTTTTTTGTTTACGTTATGTAGAAAAAAATCTACATTGAGATTTTATATTTGTATAGGGAACTATTACTAACAACAATCAATAAATATTAAAAAAACGGCACTGCTAACCCGGATAAAAACAAAAATAAATATCCTGATTGCATCAAAAATAACAACAACAATTTTGGATGCATTGCTTAAAATTTTTTTTCTTTTTAGCCGGGAATTAAACATTGATACAATCAAATGATTTTTAGCTTATGATTAAAAAAATAGCTGTTGTAATTTTTTTTGGCTTAATTCCTTTGCTTATACAGGCACAACATGATACCCTTAAGGAATTTACAAAATTGTTAGACCTGTCTCTGGAAGATCTTATGAACATCCAGGTGGTAACTGCTACAGGCTCTTCACAAACCATAAGTGAAGCACCTTCTACCATGAATGTAATAACCGCAAAGCAAATAAAAGAAAGAGGTTATGAGCAACTGGAAGATGCCCTGAGAGACATTCCCGGAATTGATTTTATTCATACCAATGGTTATATACCCACACTTATTTATTTCAGGGGCATGTACGGTTCAGAAAACCTGCGGGCATTGTTGATGATTAACGGAATTCCTGAAAACAATATTATTGGCAGCAATGATATGGCAGGCCCCGCTTACAGCCTGCATAATGTGGATCGTATTGAAGTTATTTGGGGGCCGGCCTCTTCATTATACGGCGCTAACGCTTTTGGAGGGGTAATTAATATCATTACAAAAAATGGCGCTGCTATAAACGGGTTCCAGTATGAAAAGGGATACGGCACTTTTAATACCTCCATTGATAAAGTTATGTTTGGTATTAATAAATCAAATTTCGATATTGCTGTTTCCGGCTCTCTTTATAGTACCGACGGTCCCCGTTTTACAAACAGGGATCCTGATTATACCGCTTCTTATGTAGCAAAGGCATATTCACTTCATGGAATTATAAGCTATTCCATAAAAAAAATAAAGCTCACATTTGGCGGGCGCATTTATAATACACCCATGGGCTGGGGCACCTTTCTTAACAGCCCTACCGTTTTCTTAGGGTTGCCATCCCAGGGTTATGGTAATACCGGGGTAATAGGCCTTATTGCAAGAGATGTAAGAGGTGAGAAATCTGGTTTGGAAGAACCTTATTCACGCACTTTATACGTGCAGAATGAATATCAGGTAAATAAAAAACTGAACTTTTTAGCACGCATGCAATACAGGGAAACGGGGATAAAAGAAAAATCTTATGCTTACATAACAGTGGATGGAAAGAAATTATACCGTGTACCTACTACAAATTATTCAAACCGGACAGGCGCAGAGATTTTTATGAATTATGCTGACAATAAAAATTTCCAGTTTTCGGGAGGTATACAGTTTTTCCAGGAGAATATTGAACATGGTAACAGGAGAACTAACCTGGATACTAATATTTATTTCCTGGATGGCAGGGATACACTCCTGGGCCTATATTCCACCTTTAAGCCGAGGATATTTGATATACGTAATACATTTGGAAGTTATGGCCAATTAGTATGGAATACAAAATTGCTGAGAAAGACCAGTTTTACTGCAGGTGCACGGTATGATATTAATAACTATTATGGTAATCCACTCAGTCCACGTTTTGCCGTAGTTAGCCAGCCTGTTGAAAAATTTACTTTTAAGCTGTTGTTTGGAAGAGCTTTCAGGGCCCCAACTAATACTGAAATAATACAGGCCCCAACTAACTTCAAATTAAAACCTGAAAAAATAAATACTTACGAAGTAAATTTTATTTATCACCTGTCACCAAAATTACTGGGGCAACTTAACGGCTTCCGCAATGAGCTTACAGATGTGATCTTTTTAACTAACCTGGTGAACCTGGTACCGAATAAAAATCCGGGTAAGATCACTATCAATGGTTTTGAGGCCAAGCTTGACATGATTTTCAATAATTCTATTTCAGGTTTTTTAAACATAACGTGCCAGGATGCATTAGGAAAAAACCTGGTAACCGGTGCTTCCCGTGGTACACCGGGTATAGCCAGGTTTAAAAGTAACCTGGGTATTGATTTTCATGTGAAAGATTTATTTACATTCGATCTTACCGGTAATTGGGTAGGTAAACGGCAAGTACCCACTACTGATCCTTACGGGCCTGTTGATGGGTATTTGCTGGCTAATTGTAGTTTAAGTACAGAAAAGTTTTTTAATAACCGTGTGAGTGCTTCCATTACTGTACGAAATTTTTTCAATACGAAATACCTCGATCCCGGTTTTCGCACTGCAGATGGCGTTTTGTATTCAACCGTTTTAGAGCAACCGGGCATTAACGGGTTATTTAAAATTTGTTTAAATTTAAATAACGATTAATCTAATTCCTGAACACCAACCTATATGTTTAAAAAGAGGCTATTTCTTTTACCGGTGTTTTGCAGTTTATTAAGCCATGCTATGGGCCAATTCCAGGGCCAGGAATCAAACCTTAAAGCCGCATTCATTTATAATTTTACCAAGTATATTGATTGGGATAATGTAGATTCAGATAATAAATTTATTATTGGCATACTTGGCTCATCACCACTGGACGGGCCCATTAATGAAATTGCTAAAACAAATTTTATAAAAAATAAAAAAATTATTCTTAAGCATTTCAGCAATGTGGAAGACATTAGCTATTGCCACATTCTTTTTATTCCCAGGGGTAACGGAACTCCCCTTCAGAGTATTTTAGAAAAAGTTAACAAAGGCGTACTTACCATAAGTGAAGAGCGGGGCTTTGCCCAGCAGGGGAGTGCTATTAATTTTGTTGTTAATAATGATAAACTCAAATTTGAAATTAATCTTAAGGCACTAAATGCTGCGGGCCTTAAAGCAGGATCTCAATTATTAAAGCTTGCTGTAATTGTAAAGTAACTTGCTAAAAAAGTATTTAAGTTTGATTAATATAAGTAACATATCAATACGCAATAAACTGATATTCATGCAGGTTTTTACCAGCGTGATCGTATTAGTTATTTTTTTTCTTGCTTACATATTTACCGACATCCGCGATTATAAAGAACGTAAGGTAAAAAGTATGATCAGCATAGCCCATGTAATAAGCACCAATGCTGAGTCCACCATTGATTTTCACGATAATGATGCCGCGGCAAAAATTCTATCAGAACTTAAAAATACGGCCCCGGAAATTGTACGGGCCGATATCCTGGATAAGAATGGGAAATTTTTTGCCACTTATGCAAAACCAGGGGCTGCAAAATTTGATACTTCACTCATCCCTTATAATAAAAAAAATTATTTTACTGATAAATTCCTTTTTGTGAGTGATGATATAGGCAGTGGCAATGATATGAAAGGCAAGGTTTTATTAGCGGTGGAATTAACGGAACTTGGAGCAATTAAAAAATCTAAATTTGAAATAGCTGCGGTATTAATAATAGCTGCGGTATGTATTTCTTTTTTAATTTCGCTTTCTGTACAGCCTTATATATCCAAACGTTTGCTGTACCTGGTAAATACCATAATACAGGTACGAAAAACAGGAAATTATAATAATCCGCTTGCAGATAATGGCAAGGATGAAATAAGTACACTGATAAAAGCGTTTAACAGGTTAATGGAGGAGGTAAAGGAAAGTGAAAAAAGGAAAGATGAATTTATTGGTATAGCGAGCCATGAATTAAAGACCCCGTTAACAAGCATAAAAGGCTATCTTGATCTGTTGTATGTACTGGAAGATAAAGAACCTAATCATCAGTGTGTGCAAAAAGCTTTGGAAAGTACCCACAAATTGATGAAACTCATTAAAGACCTGCTTGATGTTTCAAAAATTCAAAGTGGCCAGTTACAGTTGAACATAACTGAATTTAAAATGGAGGAACTGATAGAAGAAACAATTTCATCTTTCCAGATGTTATCACCGGTGCATGAAATTATTAAGGAAGGGAACCTTCATAATCTGGCGATACCGGGTGACAGGCAGAAGATAGAACAGGTACTGATCAATCTATTATCTAATGCAGTTAAATATTCGCCGGCAGATACTAAAGTTATTGTAAGTGCCA
>JANNYY010000461.1:0-6683 GCA_031410355.1 Chitinophagaceae bacterium
AAGCGTGGTGTGTGTGTAAGATGTTATGGTAAAAACCTGGCATCCGGCATGCTGGCACAACGTGGTGATGCTGTTGGTATTATTGCGGCACAATCAATTGGTGAACCGGGTACACAGCTAACTTTACGTACTTTCCACGTAGGTGGTGTTGCTGGTTCTGCTTCTGTAGAGTCAACATTACCTGCCAAGTTTGATGGTACCTTACAGTTTGACGGTTTACGTACCGTGCATACCGAAGATGCTAACGGTAAAAAAATAAATGTAGTTATTGGCCGTACCGGGGAGATCAGGAATATTGATTTGAAAAGTGATCGTTTACTGAATACATCACATATTCCCTATGGTGCCATACTGAATGTAAAAGACGGGCAGAAAGTTACCAAAGGCGATATCATTTGTACATGGGATCCGTTCAATAATGTAATTGTTGCTGAAGTACATGGTAAAATACATTTTGAAAGTTTGATTGAAGGTATTACCTACCGTGATGAAGCCGATGAGCAAACAGGCCATCGTGAAAAAGTGGTTATTGAAACAAAGGATAAAACCAAATTACCGGTTATTATTGTAGAAGGCAAGGAGAAGAAATCATATAACTTACCGGTAGGTTCACATATTGTGATTGAAGAAGGTACAGATGTAAGAAGTGGCCAGGTGCTGGTAAAAATTCCAAGGGTATTAAGCAAACTGAAAGATATTACCGGTGGTTTGCCTCGTGTTACTGAATTGTTTGAGGCACGTAATCCAAGTAACCCTGCGGTTGTTTGCGAAATTGATGGTGTGGTTGCTTTTGGTGCCATTAAGCGTGGTAACAGGGAGATCATTGTTGAAGCAAAAGATGGTGTAGTTAAAAAATATCTTGTACCATTAAGTCGCCAGATACTTGTACAGGATGGTGATTTTGTAAAAGCCGGTGCTGCATTGAGTGATGGACAAACTGCCCCAATTGATATCTTAGCTATTAAAGGACCATTCGCTGTTCAGGAATATGTGGTGAATGAAATACAGGAAGTTTACCGTTTACAGGGTGTTAAGATAAATGACAAGCACGTGGAGGTTATTGTTCGCCAGATGATGCGTAAGATAAGGATTGAAGATGCGGGTGATACTAAATTCCTTGAAGGAGATACAGAAGATCGTTTAGATTTTAACACGGAGAACGATTACATCTACGATAAGAAAGTTGTGACAGAGGCCGGAGAGAGTACTAAATTGAAATCAGGACAGATTGTTACCCTGCGTGAATTACGTGAAGAAAACTCGGTATTGAGAAGAGCAGATAAAAAATTAGCTGAGTTCCGTGATGCATCACCTGCAACTTCATCACCGTTGTTGCTGGGTATTACAAAAGCATCGTTGGGTACGCACAGCTGGATATCTGCGGCATCGTTCCAGGAAACAACCAAAGTGTTGAGTTCTGCAGCCATACAGGGTAAAACAGATGAGATGCTTGGATTAAAAGAGAATGTTATTACAGGTCATCATATTCCGGCCGGTACCGGCTTGCGTGAATTTGAAAACATGATCGTAGGAAGTAAAGAAGAATACGAACTGTTGATGACAACCAAAGAAGCGATGAGCTTTGATGAGGAAGAGTAAGACACGAATTTTTTGAATTACACGAATTACACGAATTTGAATACAGGAGTAAGATTAATTTCTTACTCCTTTTTTGTTTTTGAGAAGCCATAAAAAAGGGAGGCTGGGCTAAAGCCTAACCTCCCTTTATTTTATAACCAACACGGGCTACAATTTTATGCTGTCTTTTTTAATATCTTCTGTATTCTTGTTCTTGATCTGTAGAATTGCGATTTAGAAGTTCCTTCGCTGCAACCGAGTATGCCGGCAATTTCCCGGTGGTTGTAACCTTCAACAATATGCATCAGGAAAATTTTGCGGTAACCCGATGGTAATGTGGTAACAGTTTTCACAATATCTTTTTCGGCAAGTTTATCCAGAACTGTACTGGTTTTGTCGGCAACAGGAATATTTAAACAGGATTGATGAATATGCTTTTTATTGTCTCTTAAATACGTAAGTGCAGTATGCTTTATTATTTTCCTGATCCAGCCTTCAAAAGAACCATCTCCGCGAAAATTGTGCAGGTTCCTGAAAACTTTAATAAACGCTTCCTGCAGAATATCCTGTGCATCTTCTTTATTTTTGGTAAATCTAAAGCACATCGTAAACATGGTATCTGCATACTGGTCATATAACAATTTCTGCATTTTCGAATTCCCCATTTTTGATTCATAAATTAAACAGGAAAGCACGTTGGCGTTATTAACTGTAATCTCCATAATGAGGATTTTGGTTTCAATAAAATTTACCAGAAATAATATTAAAAGTGGTTTTTAATTTAAAATATCCATATAAAAACAAAAGTACTTGTATAAGATTAAGTGAATGTTATATTCAATTACGTAAATCCAGAGACTTTCACCACAAAAAATTCAAATAGTATGCCAATTACCTTTCTTGCACTACTATAAATGATCTTACCACTAATTCTATTTAAATTGGAATACAGCAATGAAAAAATATTCCCCTTTTTTTGTAGTATATCTACAGATGTTTGTATGGGGGAAAAAGCACCTCTATTTCTATAAGTTTTGGGTATTAGTGCTGAAATATTTAAGGGGTATATAATGAGCAGGAAAGCTTGCCGGCCAGAAAAATATATGCCTTTTTTTTAAGCACTGAGCTTTAATAATTTTTGAATTCTTATTCTTGAGCGGTAGAACTGAGATTTACAAGTGCCTTCACTGCATCCTAACAATTCTGCAATTTCCCGGTGGTTGTAACCTTCTGTAACATACAGCATAAAAATTTTTTTATACCCAGGCGGAAGTTTCGTTACAATTCCTATAATTTCTTTTTCGCCAAATTTATCAAATACAGTAGTCTCTTTATCTGCACATGAATATTCAAGTTCTGTATGAAAGCTGTGTTTTTTATTATCCCTTAAATGAGAAATGGCGGTACGTGTTATAATTTTTCTTACCCAGCCTTCAAAAGAACCTTTTTCTTTATACTTATCCAGGTTTTTAAATATTTTAATAAAAGCTTCCTGTAATACATCTTCCGCATCTGCTGCATTTTTTACATACCGCAGGCATACATAATACATAGTAACAGCAAATTGCTTGTATAGTATTTTTTGCATTTTAGTATTGCCCTTTATTGATTCACTTATGATGAGAGAAAGAGGTATTGTATTATTTTGCTTAGGTAACATTTGTAATTTGATTAATCAATAAACAGTTAACTGGAGTTTCTGGTAACGCCAACCTGTTTATTTTGACCTATTGGATGAAGTGAATAATTTAATATCCGAGGTGAAAGTATAGGAGTTGATTTAATAATGACTTTTTTAAGCAGCTTATTTAAGAAAAAGTGTGAAATATGTAATTTTGGTAAATAATTATATAATTATCCAGGGTATTACCATGCATAATTTTTATTCAAACTCAATCCTTATTTTTTATTTCATCAGCAGTAACCGGGTTTGAAAAGGCCGACCCGATATTTTTTATTAAAGTGGATACAGGCCCTTCCATTTTATTAGTATTATCATCAAGGGTGTTATCATTTAAAAAACGGCCCATATTTAATGCCGCAAGTAAATGCGATAAGATATTATTTCGCTGGTTGCTTAAAAATAATTTTACCTCTTTAATACCGCCATTTTCAGCGAGGTTCTCTTTAATAACTTTTACAGCTTCATTGGCAATAGCATTCATTTGTGTTTCTGTTTCTTCATAAGATTGCCCGCCGTAATCTGCAACTTTTTGTACCACGGCATCCTTATCTGTTTCAAAAAACTTATTAAGCCAGGCCGTAGAACTGGCCACCTGTAATATTTCTTGTGCGCCTTCATCTTTTTGTACATACCTGTACAATCCTGTAAGCACAGCAGGAATAGCGGCCTGGCTAAATTTGTCTTCATTGGCTGCTACCTGTTGGGTATTGGGATCTATATTTTGAATTTTGGGATAACCCAGGTTTTGTTGAATAGTTTCTAAAATATTAACTGACATAGCATTAAGTTTTTAGTTTTATAAGTAGTTCTTTTTATTTATATAGAAAATCATGCCAACAAAAAAAATGCCGGCGTCATTTGGCCAACAAAAAATTGTTGCTCTATTAATTTACAAATTCAGTTTACAGATGCTGTACTGCTAAAACGCAAACTATTTAATAATCTTATTTTCATGAATGCACATTGGGTGGCATATAACTGGTAGGTAATAATATCCTTAAACTTTTTGAATGGAAAATATTCCTGCAGTATATCTTCATAAAGTTTGTTAATATAGTCTTCGCAATTGTTGCAAAGTGCCACAATTTCTCCTCCCTTTGCAAAGCTTGCCTCTTCATGAATACTTGTTTCAATCCTGTTCCATAACTGGCCTGCCCCCGTAAATGAAACAGCAACATTAAACTCATGCAATTGATTACTGATTTCTTCTGCATATTGCTTACTCTCTACCGATACTGCAATAATTGCCGTTTTCAGGTTAGTGCATTCAATATCTTCAGAAAGGGTTTCAAAACCTTCAGTGATCTGGCCTAAAAACGAAACCAGGTTATGCAGTTTATCCTTAAGTATTTCGTTAATACCATCCATGGTTAGTTTCATATATTAATGTTGGCAATTATTAAATCAGCAATACGTTTTGCCTGTATAAGCTTTAATGGTGTTTAAAACAGTTTTGATCCCATTTACCTGTTGTTGTAAAATTATTTTAACTTCATCATTATCCTGTATTTGTGCTATTACCATATTGTAATTTCTCAGTGCATTTTCATCGCTTTTAATACATGCTTTAATCAGGTCTTCCTTTTTTGAAAATTTGAAAGTTGTTTTTAACTCAAGCCAGGTGCGGTGTAATAAGCTTAATGTAAACTGATCCATAGGTGAGCTGCCTCCCAGTTGATCTACCACCTGCCTCAATTCATTACTATACCTGCCACGCTGGTATCCAAACCTTTCGAGCAATAATGATAACACTTCATCTTTAATTTTTTCAGAAGCATTAAAATATCCGCTCTTTATATCCTCAAGCCTGGCTATCAGGTAGCAAATGGCGGGGCCTTTAGTATCTCTTAAATTTTTCATTAGTAAATTAATTTAAGCATTAACAAAATTTATACCATAATTTATTGATCAGTATATTACTGGCAGGGTGCTGAAAGTTAAGGGTAGGCCAGCGTTATCATTTTGTTCTCCCATTGAGGTTAGTAAGCTGTACAGGAGACAGAAGAAACGGAATGATAATGCTGGAAGTGAAAGTATTGCAGATAATTGGAAACAAAGTTTTTAAAATGGTTTATTTACCCGAATGTGTGAATCATGTAAATTGTATAAATAATTCTACAAATTTCACGTTTTGCTGCCGCAAAAATTGCATGGGGCGGGTACACCTGGTGAAGTTAAAATTGTATTTCGTCAGGTAAATGCAGCCAGTGCTGTAATGGGTATTGCCAGTTGGATTTAGTACTTTTATTTTGACAAATGCACAACACCGCTTTTTTTATCAAATATAAACTGCATCATCTTATCATATGGATGTTGGTTTTTGGCCTTTGGTTTTTTTTACGCCACCAGGATTATGCCCTGGAAGCAACGGCTTTTAAAGTAACCCTTATTAAAGTTACCGACCTGGCCCTGATGGTTTATATAACCAATTACCTGCTGATACCTGGCCTGTTGTATAAAAAAAAGTATTTTTTGTTTGGATTATCATTTATTGCCATGATACTTATGAGTAGTATTGCTAAAATGAATATCCTTGCTCATGTTTTAAACAGCCCGCAACTGCTGAATTTATCGGGCAATTTAAAAACAAGGATCTATGATAATATTATTCCTCATTTCTTTTTAGTATTATCGGGCGCTGCTTTTAAGTTAATGATTGATTATACCAAAATGCAGCAGCGCATGGTGGAAATGGCAAGGGAAAAAGCTGAAGCCGAACTTAATTTTCTTAAGTCGCAGATGAACCCGCATTTTTTGTTTAATTCGCTCAACTCGGTATATTTTCTTATTAATAAAAATAATGTTGATGCAAGGGATGCCCTGCATAAATTTTCTGATATGCTGCGTTACCAGTTGTACGAAATGAATGATGATAAAGTGCCGGTTGAAAAAGAAATTAAATACCTGCAGGATTATATTGATCTTCAAAAATTACGTAAAGATGATAACTATGTTATAGAGTTTAACTGCACACCCAATGTAAAAGATTTCTCCATTGAGCCGCTGCTGCTGATACCATTTGTTGAAAATGCATGTAAACATATTTCTCATCATAAAGATCAACTTAATTTTATAAAACTTCAGCTTAGTAAGGTTAAGGGACAACTTAATTTCAGGATTGAAAACTCCAAAGAGGCTGCCCACCCACAGGATGCTGTGCACGGGGCCCTGCGGGCAGAAAAAATAACGGACAAACATTCGGGCATTGGCCTTGCTAATGTAAAAAGAAGGCTTGCTTTACTATATCCCGAAAAACACCAACTGGAGATTGAAAACGGAACGGCGATTTTTAATGTGGCATTAAGCATTAAAATTTAATTTTTAAAATGATGATCAACTGCATAATAATTGACGATGAACCCCTGGCAAGAACAGGGTTAAAAGAATATGTTGCTGATATTGATTTTTTTAACCTGCTGGG
>JANNYY010000462.1:0-1870 GCA_031410355.1 Chitinophagaceae bacterium
ATTATTATTTCAGATGTTTCGGCCAGGGGTTTATCCTCGTGGAAAACCAGCTTAAGGCATGTGCCATTTGTATGCAGGTTGCTGGCAATCTTTTTTATTATTGCCGCCCTTGCCAGGCCCCAAACCATGTTTGAGGAACAGAATGCGGAAGGCGAAGGGGTGGATATTGTTTTGTGTATTGATGTAAGCGGCAGTATGACAGCGCAGGATTTACAACCAAACCGGCTGGAAGCTGCAAAAAATGTAGCTATTGATTTTGTAAACAAAAGACTTACTGACCGGATTGCAATTGTTATATTTTCTGGCGAGAGTTTTACGCAATGCCCGCTTACCACCGATCACGGGGTATTAATATCGGCTATTGAAAACATACGCAATGGTTTGCTGGAGGATGGTACGGCTATTGGATCGGGCCTAAGCACGAGCGTTGAACGTTTGCGTACCAGTAAATCAAAAAGCAAGGTTGTTATTTTATTAACCGATGGAGAAAATAACGGAGGTTTGATAGATCCGCAAACAGCTAAAGAAATTGCAAAGGCATTTCAAATTAAGGTTTACACCATTGGTGTTGGCACCGATGGCTACGCACCGCAGCCGGTAAATACACCCATGGGCGTGGTAATGCAGAATGCTAAAGTATCTATTGATGAAAAACTGCTGAAAGAAATTGCAGCGGAAACCGGGGGCAAATATTTCAGGGCAAAAGATAATGAGGGGCTTACCGGAATTTATGATGAAATAAATAGCCTGGAAAAATCGAAGGTTGAAATATCAACACGTACCCGCTTTACCGAAAAATTCTTTCCCTTTGTGATTGCCGCTTTGGCATTGCTTTTTTTGGAGATGCTTTTGAAGTTTACGGTGTTTAGGAAGTTTCCATAATGCAGGTAGAAAAAAATCTATGCTTATTAACCCCACGTGCCGAAGGACGTAACCTTTTGTTGGGCGTAGTTTTTATTAGAACTCATAATGTTTTAAATACTCAACTCTCGGATTAATTGTCACCCAATTACCTATATCTACCCAATCAAATCCTTCACTTAAAGGAATTACAGGAAATTCCACATCATCTAAAGAATATTGTTGTTCGTCAAAAGTAGCTGGAAACGGAAAACTCTCAATATAGTTTCGGTCAAGTTTTAAAATTAATTCTTCAAATATCTTTTTGTCAAACTTTTTATAATTGGATAGTAAAAAGTCTGCTAACATTATAAAAACAACTTTAGCATATTCAAAAGGATTAATTGTTTCATCTATGTCGTCAGCAATTACAGCCAATGTCGCCCATTTTTCAACTTTCTCAAAAGTTCTATAACCGTTTTGTGGAAAATAAAGTCTTGTTGTAGTAGCAAAAGGACTCGTATATGGAAAAGGGAATTTTCTCTTTTTAGGTATTTCAAATGAAAATGATAAAGTCAAAATATAAACATACTTATCACTTTGAAGAACTTTGTTTGGTATTAAAAGATTCTCATTAATAAAGTCAAAAACATATTCACTTACTTTATGAGAAATACGAGGTCTTGTCAAAAGATTTTTATAATTAACACCAAAGCTTCTTTTAATTACAACTGCCATTTTAAGTTTTTAGGGTGTTCATCTAAACTTACGCCCAACGGCAGTTCGTCTAAAAACCTCCGTTTATTATCAAATATAAATCAATTTAAGGGAGCTGTGTGCGGTGATATAATTGCTTTGGAGAAAACGGTTTATATAATTACCGGGGCTCAAAATGCCCGCTATTACATTTACCAGGCTTGTTTTTAGGAAAACTACAGGCACAAGTTCTTTGAGGAACTTTTTGAAGCTGTTTTTATCAATAATGTTCATTAACCGGCGCAGGTTAAAGGCAACAAACATCAATCCTACA
>JANNYY010000463.1:0-2492 GCA_031410355.1 Chitinophagaceae bacterium
ATCCCGGCAACTATTTTCAATCTTCAAACCAATCAGTTCAAAGGGCGGTTTTTGATGTGGAAGTGCCTGCTGATTTATCGTTGCGCTATAAACTGCTAAACACCAGTTACCAGCCCGAAATTACCAAAACCGGCAGTAAAGAACTGTACCACTGGGAGGTAAAAAACCTGCCTGCATTTAAAACAGAACAACATGTAGGTGCCAGCGATAATTACCTGCCGCAGGTAATGCTGGCGCCTAACAAATTTCAGTTAGATGATTATGATGGAGATATGACAAGCTGGAAAAATTTTGGGGCCTGGATTGATAATCTCTATGCAAAAACAACAGGTTTACCAGAAGATAAAAAATTGTTTTACCGCAACATGGTGAAAAGTGCAACCACTGATAAAGAGAAAGCAGCCATACTCTATAATTATATGCAAAACAATATGCGGTATGTAAGCATCCAGCTGGGTATTGGCGGCCTGAGGCCATTTCCGGCGAGCTTTGTTGATGATAAAAAATATGGCGATTGTAAAGCGTTGAGCAATTATTTAAAATCGGCGCTGGATGCTGTTGGTGTAAAATCTAATTTGGTAATTATACAGGGCGGTAACACGCCAAGAAATGTACTGGAAGATTTTCCTGCCAATTATTTTAATCATGCCATACTTTGTATTCCTCAACCAAACGATACCATTTGGCTGGAGTGTACCAGCACAACTTTACCCTTTGCACAATTAGGGCCCTTTACCGAAAACCGCAAAGCCATGATGGTTACAGAAACCGGTGGCGTGCTGGTAAATACGCCGGTAAGCAATTATAAAAGCAATACCGAAAGTATAAACACGGTTATTGAGGTAAATGAAGATGGGGGAGCAAAAGTAATAACTAATTATACGCTGTTTGGAGACAGCCGGGACGAAATGCTGATGCGTTATCATGATTTAAAGGAAGATGAAAAACGGCGTTTTTTTATCAGCAATATGCAATGGAAACACCCTGATAATTTTGAGATCAGCAATTCTAAAAATAAAGCCAATCCTTACCTGGTTACTGCAACCATGGACTATGAAAAAATTTATTCTTTTAATGCCGGCAGCAAGCTTTTTTTTGAAACCAGGCTTTATCCCATTTTTGATGAAGAAATTCCGGAAAATGAAAAAAGGATAAGGGATTATTATTTTACATGCCCTTACGAGGCAATGGATACAACGGTATATAAATTCCCGGCGGGGTTTACTTTGGAAACCATGCCTAAAAATAAATTGGTGCAGTTTCCATTTGCACAGTATTCCTGTAACTATACCTGGGATGCAGCCACACACACACTTACGTCAATAGCGCTGGTGCAGATAAAAGAGCGTGTAATTAAAGTTGCAGACTACCCAAAACTCCTCGACTTTAAAAAGCAGGTGATGGCCGATGTGAATGAAAAAATTGTGATGAAAAAGCAATAACGAAAACAACCTGGTAAAATAATCCTGCCTGTCTCAAATAACCCGCCGGGGATAGTTTCTATTCCTTTATTTTTCTTAATTTAGCAAACCAGATATTTCGGGGTGCACATCTGCCTGGCTTAAAAAAAGTAATAATGGCAACTTGTACCTCACTCCCTGTAAACCCTTTCGATATAAATATTGCTGCTGTGTGATTAAATAATTTTATTTATCAGGTTTGATAATTGTAAAAATGAAAAAAATTTTAAGTTTAATTATACTGGTAATTTTTGGCCAAAACCTGTTGGCACAATACACAGTAAACGGCAATGCTTTAAGGATTTCCTGTAATGAGTACAGGCTTACCGATGCAGTAAATACTCAAACAGGTTCAGTATGGAATAATATTAAAATTGATCTTTCTCAATCCTTTGATTTTAATTTTGATGTTAAACTGGGGAGTAATGACAACCCTGGTGCAGACGGTATAGCTTTTGTACTGCAGCCCATCAGTACCAGTGTAGGTACTACCGGCAGCGGGCTTGGCTATGCAGGTATTTCGCCGGCAGTTGGGGTTACCATAGATACGTATCAAAACAGCTCACCCGATAATGACCCATCCTACGATCATATAGCTTACCAGTTAAACGGCGATTTAAATCACAACAGCGCAAACAATATCGCAGGTCCCGTTACTGCCATAAACGGCAACAATAATATTGAAGATGGTAACTGGCACTCGCTGCATGTAATATGGAATGCAACAACAAAAACATTAACGTCTTATGTAGATGGCAGTTTACGCCTTACTACAGTAAAAGATTTTGTAACGGATGTTTTTTCGGGCAATCCATTGGTGTATTGGGGCTTTACCGGCAGCACCGGTGGCGAAAATAATTACCAGGGTTTTAAAACAGCTTTAAACCCTTCATTTCACTTCAGCCCCACACAAAAAAGATGTATTAATGTGCCCCTAACATTTTTAGACTCCACCGTATCATTTGCGCCCATTGTAAAATTTTACTGGAATTTTGGTGACGGCAGCAATATAGATTCGGTTAATTTAAACCC
>JANNYY010000464.1:0-2104 GCA_031410355.1 Chitinophagaceae bacterium
TTAGTGCTGCCATTATTGATCAGTGCGTGGCACAAGGTGTTCCTTTTGCAAGAGAATATGGGGGCTTATTAAGCAACCGTAGTTTTGGTGGAACGCAAGTTCAACGTACATTCTATGCAGCAGGGCAAACCGGCCAGCAATTGTTATTGGGCGCTTACAGTGCTTTGGAAAGGCAGGTTGCGCTCGGTAATGTAACCATGTACAACCGCCACGAAATGCTGGATATTGTAAAAATTGAAGGCAAGGCTAGAGGTATTATAGCAAGAAACCTGGTAAGCGGAAATTTAGAAAGGCATTTTGGCCATGCGGTGCTGTTATGTACTGGTGGCTACGGTAATGTATTTTATTTAAGTACCAATGCTATGGGCAGTAATGTAACTGCTGCCTGGAAAGCACACAAACAGGGCGCATTTTTTGGCAATCCCTGTTTTACACAAATACATCCCACCTGCATACCGGTAAGCGGCGAGTATCAAAGTAAATTAACATTGATGAGCGAAAGTTTACGCAACGATGGAAGGATCTGGGTACCAAAAAAGAAAGATGATGACCGTAAAGCAATTGATATACCCGAAGAAGAAAGGGATTATTATTTAGAGAGACGATACCCCGCATTTGGCAACCTGGTGCCCCGTGATGTGGCTTCACGGGCTGCAAAAGAAAGATGCGATGAGGGTTATGGTGTAGGCACAACAAAGCTTGCCGTTTATCTTGATTTTAAAGATGCGATAATTCGTTATGGTAAAATTGAAGCCGGTAAAACAGGTAATGAAGAAGCAGAAGACCATTCGCTGGTGCAACTGGGTAAGGCGGTAGTGGAAGAAAAATACGGCAACTTGTTTGAGATGTATGAAAAGATAACCGGTGAAAATCCTTACGAAATGCCGATGCGTATTTATCCTGCCGTGCATTACACTATGGGCGGTTTGTGGGTTGATTATGAATTACAGACCACTGTTAAGGGTTTATATTGTTTGGGAGAAGCAAACTTTAGTGACCATGGCGCAAACAGGCTTGGCGCCAGTGCATTAATGCAGGGGCTGGCCGATGGTTATTTTGTTATTCCTTATACCCTGGGTAATTATTTGGCCGATGATATTCGTACAGCATCCATTCCAACTGCTCATCCGGCATTTGAAGAAGCAGAAAAAGCAGTAAGTGACAGAATTAATAAACTGATGAGCATTAAAGGAAGCCAAAGTGTTGAAAGTTTTCACAAACGTTTGGGGAAAATTATGTGGGATAAATGCGGCATGGCACGTAATGCAAGCGGATTACAGGAAGCCATTACAGAAATTCAGGCATTGAAAAAAGAATTCTGGAGCGATGTAAAGATCCCCGGTGATATTAATGAAATGAATCCTGAACTGGATAAGGCCGGCAGGGTTGCAGATTTTATTGAATTGGGGGAACTGATGTGTAAAGATGCGTTGAACAGGAACGAAAGCTGCGGCGGACATTTCCGCGAAGAATCACAAACAGAAGATGGTGAAGCAAAACGTGACGATGATAATTACAGTTATGTGGCTGCCTGGGAATACAAAGCTGACAGCGACTGGCAAATGAATAAAGAAGCATTGAGTTTTGAGATTGTGAAACCAACACAACGTTCATATAAATAAAATGAAAGTAAGCGGTTTCACCTTCGTAAAAAATGCCATTAAATACGGTTACCCGGTGGTTGAATCTATCCAATCGGTTTTACCTGTTGTAGATGAAATGATCGTGTGCCTTGGTGATTCGGAAGATGAAACAAATAAATTGGTTGAATCAATTGGTTCCGATAAAATAAAAATTGTTCATTCGGTATGGGATAATAGTTTACGTGAAGGTGGCAAAGTATTGGCGGTTGAAACTGATAAAGCAATGGATGCCACAGCATCCGACAGTGACTGGCTCTTTTACATACAGGCAGATGAAGTACTGCACGAACAGTATTACCCGGTGATATTGAGTGCCATGGAAAAATATAAAGATGATAAAAATGTAGAGGGGTTATTATTCAACTACCATCATTTTTACGGCAGCTATAAGTTTATTGGTGATGGCAGAAGATGGTATTCGAAAGAAGTGAGGGTGATCAGGAACAATAAAAATATACGCA
>JANNYY010000465.1:0-8317 GCA_031410355.1 Chitinophagaceae bacterium
CATTTTTAATACTGCGTAATTAGGATGTTCAGGATTAACAATCAATTCCTGCCTTTGGGGATGGATCAGCACATCCATTTCTTCCATGGGTATAGCGCCCAGTAAAGGCTCGCTATCGCCCGGCAACACAAAAGCGTTACAGGTTGCTTTTCTATTTGCAAATTTTACATGCACAGGCCCCACCACATCATATTCAACAACACGGCTATCTGCTACCTGAACCTTTCTTTTTTCAATAAAAGGCAATTCTAACTGAGATTGGATAGTTTCATTGATTGCCATCATATAAGCGCCACTATCAACCAGCATATTCAATTTAACTTGTTTTATTTCTTCCACACCAATGATATTTCTTTTTGCAAGCATTACATCTTCAACACTTGTTAAAACAATATCAGCATAAACCAATCCCATGAAATTAAATTTTATTAATTACAAATATACTGTTTAAATTACTTCACCTTCAATATCGTAATCATAAGCTTTTGTAATTTTTACATTAACAAAATCCCCGATCGTTAATTTCTTTTTACTCTGGATGATCACTTCATTATCCACTTCAACACTATCAAATTCGGTGCGGCCCAAATAACGCCCTGCTTCTTTTTTATCAATAATAACTTTAAATGTTTTACCAACATTCTCCTGGTTTTTTTCTAAACTTATCTCCTGCTGCACTTCCATTATTTCCTGTGCACGTTCTTCTTTTTCTTCGGCAGTAATATTATCAACCAGGCCATAAGCACTGGTGCCTTCTTCGTGGCTGTACGTAAATATGCCTACCCTGTCGAACCGCATTTTTTGTAAAAAAGTTTTCAGTTCTTCCACATCATCCCTGGTTTCGCCGGGGAAGCCGGCAATTAATGTTGTTCGCAAACAAATATCGGGCATCCGGTTCCTGATCTCTGCTATGAGGTCTTCCATTTCTTCACGGGTTATATTCCGCTTCATTAATTTAAGCATGTTGTTGGCAGCATGTTGCAAAGGCATATCTAAGTAATTGCAGATATTATCCCGCTCTTTTATTGCATCAATTATTTCCATCGGGAATTTTGACGGGTATGCATAATGCAAACGGATCCATTCCAGCCCTTTTACATCGGCTAGGGCGTGAAGCAGTTTGGGCAACTCTCTTTTTTTGTAAATATCCAAACCGTAATAAGTAAGTTCCTGGGCAATCAGCATCACTTCTTTAACGCCACGGTCAACCAAACGTTTTGCTTCATCTACCAGCGATTCTATCGTGCGGCTTACATGTTGCCCACGCATTAACGGAATAGCGCAAAACGAACAGGTGCGGTTGCAGCCCTCACTTATTTTCATATAAGCATAATGCTGTGGCGTGTATAATAAACGTTCGCCCATCAGGTCATTCTTGTAATCAGCATCAAAAGTTTTTAAAATATTTGGCAGTTCCATGGTGCCAAAGTATGCATCTACTTCCGGTATTTCTTCTTCCAGGTTATTTTTATAACGTTCGCTCAGGCATCCGGTAACATACACCTTATCTAATTTTCCCCTGCGCTTTAATTCTACCTGCTGCAGAATGGTATTAATGCTTTCTTCCTTTGCCTTTTCAATAAAACCACAGGTATTTATCACAACTATATTATGATCCTTTTTTGCATTTTCATGTACCACATCAATTTCATTGGCAATCAACTGTCCGCTCAGCACTTCACTGTCCACCATGTTTTTACTGCAACCCAGTGTGATGATGTTTACTTTATCCTTTTTAATTGATTTTGTCTTTATAATAATTATACCAACCTGAATTTCATTTTAGGCTAATGTGCGATGGCTGAAATTCATGTATAGCCATTGTGTGTAAGCCTTTGGTAAACCTGCCTGCCGGTAGGCTGGTACCGGTCGCATTGACTAAAAAACCCAATCGGTATTGGCGGCAAAGGTAAGCCTTTGCCAGCGCAGTTATTGTTAGCATTTTTAAAATAATTGCCCTTAAACTGTGATTTTTTATGCCTTGCTGCGAATAATGAAGAAAATACTGTTATTTAGGATTGATGATGATACAAAACAACAAGGAAGAATTTTTAAAACTGATTGAGGAGCATAAACTCATTATTTATAAGATATGTAATTCGTATTGCAAAAAAACCAATGACCGGGATGACCTTGCGCAGGAGATCACTTACCAGCTTTGGAGATCGTTCAATCATTTTAACGGGTCTGTTAAATTTTCTACCTGGATGTACAGGGTTGCTTTGAATGTGGCCATAACTTTTTACCGGAAAACAAAGAAAAGCGAAGCCATCATTCAACTGGCAGAACCGGATACGGAAATTGAAGACAGTAAAGAAGACACATCTGAATTGGAAAAAAATATTATTGCACTGCAGCAATTCATTAATGAACTAAAAGAACTGGATAAGGCATTGATGATTCTTTATCTGGAAGAAAAAAATTACAGTGAAATAGCTGAGATACTGGGCATAACAGAAACCAATGTGGCTACACGTATCAGCAGAATAAAAGATAAACTCAAACAAAAATTTTCAACATTAAATAATTAAGGCCATGGAAGATATAACATTAAAAACCCTCTGGAAAGCTCAGGATGAAAAATTAGACAGAACGATGAAGTTAAATCTTTTCATACTGGAGTCTTTACAAAAACAAAAAGCGCAATCAAAACTTAATAGTTTAGCAAGATTAAAATTAGCAGCTGTTACACTGGGAATAGTATGGGCGCTATTTTTAGGCGTACTTATTTACGGCAATAAATTACAGAACATATATTTTACCATTTCGGTTGGTATGATCATGCTCATTACCATTTTAGCCATTGCTGTTTATATAAAACATATTGTCCTCATCCGGCAATTAGATTACAGCCAAAGCATTACCGACACCCAAAAAAAACTTTCCAAATTACAGGCATCTACCTTTAACAGCCGCTTTATTCTTTTACAAACACCCTTTTATACAACCTGGTTCTGGAGTACGCAAATGATTAATTCGGGTATTAAATTCTGGCTTATTGCTGTGCCCATCACCCTGGTTTTTACGCTGCTTACCCTTTGGTTATACAGAAATCTAACTCCGGGCAAAATGCATAAAAAATGGGTAAATGCTTTAATAAAAAACGATCCTGAGCATACTTCTATTATAAAAGCCCAGAATTTCCTTAACGAGATTGAAGAATTCAAAAAAGGATAAAAAAACGGATATTTTAAAATATTTTACCCCAACAACCGTCTGTTTACCAGAAAGTGTTATCAATCACCGAAATGATACCATTCATCCTTAAAAAGGACAATTCAAGAATTATGACATTCCGATTACAATTTACCTTTATTAAATTGCACCGGATTTTGAAAAACAACATTTAAAGTATAACCATGAAACAGAAACTACTGCTAATATTAATTATTGGCTTATTTACAACAATTACCAGTTTCGCCCAAAGCTCATCTAAAATCACGGGGCAAATTAATGACAACAACGGAAAAGGCATTGCCACAGCAACCGTAATGCTGCAGTTGGCCAAAGACTCTTCGCTTGTAAAAACAGCCGTTACCGACAGTAAAGGCGCTTACGAAATTATAACCGTAAAACCGGGCCGTTACTTTGTAACTGCAACTGTAGCTGGTATGAAAAAAACGAGGTCGGCAATTTTTGATGTTAAAGAAAATGAAAATACGGTTGCTCCTTTGCTTACAGCACAACCTGCACCAAAAGACCTGGCAGGTGTTACTGTTACCAGTGCAAAACCAATGGTAGAGGTAAAGGCTGATAAAACCATTTTAAATGTAGAAGGCACCATCAATGCAGTTGGTAATGATGCACTTGAATTATTACGAAAAGCACCGGGCGTTATGATTGATAAGGATGATAATCTGAGCCTTGCGGGTAAAAACGGGGTACAGGTTTATATTGATGGAAAACCAAGTCCATTATCCGGCGCCGATCTGGCCAGTTACCTGAAATCTTTACAATCAGTACAAATTGAATCCATAGAAATAATTACCAATCCATCAGCAAAATATGAAGCAGCGGGTAATGCAGGTATCATCAATATAAAACTAAAAAAAGATAAAACGATTGGTACCAACGGGAGTATTAATGGCGGTTACAATATTGGCAAATACGCCAAATACAATACAGGCCTTACATTAAATAACCGCAACAGTAAAATGAATGTGTTTGGCAATTACAATTTTAATACAGGTATAAATGAAATGAATTTTAAACTGTACAGGATACAGGGTGATACCATTTTTGATCAAACAAACAAAATGCTGAACCGCAATAAATACGGTCATAATTTTAAAGGCGGTGCAGATATTTTTATAAACAAAAAAAGCACTGTTGGTATTATTGTGAATGGCAATATTGCTGAAACCGATATGGAGACTGCGGGACCAATGTATATTATTTATAAACCAACAAATACACTTGCAAGATTTTTACAAGCAAGCAATGAAAATAATTCTAAAAGAAGCAATGTAAATACCAACCTCAATTACCGCTATGCAGTTACCGGCGGTACAGAGTTAAATATAGATGCGGATTACGGCATTTTCAGATTGAAGGGCAACCAGTTTCAACCCAATGATTATTACAGTCCGTCGGGGACCATTAAATTATACAGCAATGTTTACCGGATGATTTCACCTACAGATATTGATATTTTTTCGGTAAAGACCGACTACGAAAGAAATTATAAAAAAGGCAGATTAGGATTTGGTGGTAAAGTTGGTTTTGTAAAAACTGATAATGATTTCAGGCGCTATAATGTGTATGGCAGCAATGAAGTATTTGATAAGGACAAAAGCAATCGTTTTAAATACACAGAGAATATTAATGCTGCCTATGTAAATTATAACCGGGCATTTAAAGGATTTATGTTTCAGCTGGGTTTAAGGGTTGAAAATACCGTAAGTGATGGAAAGTCAACCGGGCTGTGGTATAATAGAAATACCAGCGACTACGAGAACTACGATTCTTCCATACACCGTAACTATACTGATGTGTTCCCAAGTGCGGCATTTACTTATAACAAAAACCCCATGAGCCAGTTTGGTATTACTTACAGCCGCAGAATTGACAGGCCGGCATACCAGGACCTGAACCCCTTTGAGTTCAAGCTGAATGATTACACTTTTATGAAAGGCAATACCAACCTGAAACCTCAGTACACCAATAGTTTTGGTTTAACACATACTTACAAATACAAATTAAATACGCAGTTGAATTACAGCCATGTAAAAGATATTTTTACACAACTGCCCGATACTACAGAGGGATCAAAAAGCTTTTTATCAAAAAGAAACCTGGCTACCCAGGATATTGTAAGCCTGAACATCAGTTATCCTTTTCAATACAAGTGGTACAGTTTTTTTGTTAATGTAAATTCTTACTACTCAAAATACAAAGCTAATTTTGGCGGTGGCGACAGGAATGTAAACCTGGAGGTGGCTGCACTGAGCTTTTATATGCAAAACAGTTTTACGCTGGGTAAAGGATTTAAAGCAGAGTTGAGTGGTTTTTATTCTTCCCCAACCATCTGGCAGGGCACTTTTAAAAGTATTGCCATGTACAGTATAGATGGAGGTTTGCAAAAAACTATTTTTAAAGGCAAAGGAATGCTTAAAGCTGCTGTGAGTGATATGTTCCATCTGATGAAATGGAAAGGCAATTCCAACTTTACCGGCCAGTTTAATGAAGCCAGCGGCCGTTGGGAAAGCCGCCAGTTTAAACTAAACTTTAATTACCGTTTTGGAAATGCCCAGGTAAAAGCTGCACGCCAGCGCAAAACATCTATTGAAGAGGAGAATAAGAGAACGCAACAAAGTTCAGGTGGAATGGGGGGTGGAGGAAACTAAAAACCTAATTGCTAAAAATTTAAAGCCGTTTCGCCTAAGGCGGAATGGCTTTTTTTGTCATGCTTTTGTAAATGATGCAGCATCCATAAAATCCTTTAACGCTACTTTAACTGCATTTTGTATTTTCTTAACAGCGGCATAAAAAAAAACTTTGGATATTTGTGTTATAAAAATTAAACAATAAAGATTTTCTCATAAGCAGTTAGTTTTGGTAACCGGCCCCTGTTTCTACAGGGGCTTTTTTTTATCTTAAAATTTCAGCCACATTCGCTTTAATCTTTTTTAATTCTTCAAACTGTTTCATAAAACTGTCTTGGCTAAAATCAGATTGTTCTTTCTTACGTTCTTCCATCTGCTTAGCCAGGTTGGCGGTATCATCCAATCCAAAGTAAGCTTCAGTTAATGTATTGGCTAACCACTCCTTATCTTTCCGTTTTGGGTAATCCGGATCTTTTTGCAGTTTAAGGCAAATCTCTACAACATTTTTACCTATCTGTGCGGCCTGCATTTTATAGAACATGGTTTCATCTTTAGTTGCCGCCAGCGATGCCAGTTTCCAATATAAAAAAACCGTGTTTATGCCGTTGTAATAATCATTGGCAACATAATAACCCCGCTCATAAAAGCGAAGGGATTTTTCCAGCCAGGTTTTATCGCCGGTAATGTTAAAAAGATTTTTATGGATGGCGCCTGCCATGCCAAGGGTTTCAGTATCTACCGAGCCCATGGGGTTGAGTGTTTCCAAAATTTTATATGCATTTTTATTAGCAGTTTCGGGGTCGGGTTTACCAGATTTGTAGGTAGCCAGGCAGAGTTGCTGTTTAAAAAACACATCATCGGGTTTTACCTTTAACAGGTTTGTAAATTCTGTAATGGCTGCGTCGTAATTTTTGCTTTTCATATCTGTAACAGCCGAATCCATCATTTCTGACATTGTTGTTTCTGGTGCAGGCTCTGCACCAGCTCCAGGTATTGCTGCAGGTATTTCCGTATCAATTTCTTTTGCAACTTCTGTATGTGCTCCTCCATCAACTTTCTTGATCACTTCCTTTACAACTTCATTACTCTTAATTAAAACTTCCAGACCGATGAGATTGCTAAACACTGGGCTGTCAACCTGATTGGCCACCTTCATACCGGTTACTGCATTTTTTAAAACACTCCTGAACCTTTCCACTTCTTCAATATCCAGCGATTTTCCATCATGCCGGTAAGCAAGTGCACTAATATGGCTTAAATCGAACGGCAGTTTGTTATTTATAAAAATACCATCTTCGCAAATAACCAGCGTTGTATAAGGTTTCAGCGCATGGCGTACGCCCAGTTCATACATAGCATTTGGGTTAAGTGTGCTGATATCGGCAATTACAAAATCGGCATGAAAAATCCCTTTGTACATAATGGTATCAATAATACCCGGCGGGTAATCAATTGACCTTTTACATTCATAACCCAGTTCTTCAAAAACAGGTTTAATGATATATTTAAAAGTTTTGTCAAGATCAATGTCGCGGTTATTGACATAGTCTTTTTTAATCCCGTATCCCATTATTACAAAACATGTAGGCATGATGAATTAATTTTATGAGTAAACAATGTATAAAAAGAAATTTTCGATAAGTTTTACAAGCCAGCCTGGAAACAAATACTATTTTCCATTGCCAACCACTGGTGCCCCAAATAAAAAAAGGATATTAAACAGAAAGGAGTTCTGTCACAGGTTTTGAATTTGAATAAATCAATTGATTTACAAATTACAAAAACAATCAGTTAAAAAAAATAAAATGAAGATATACTTAAGATCAGCCGTTGGATAAATTAAAAAGGCTGTCAACAAAATCCTGTTTATCAAACACCAGCAGGTCTTCTGCTTTTTCGCCTACGCCAATAAATTTGACCGGTATTTTAAATTGATTGGCAATGGCCAGCACCACGCCGCCTTTGGCAGTGCCATCTAATTTTGTAATGGTTAATGCCGTAACATCGGTAGCAGCAGTAAAATGTTTGGCCTGTTCCAGCGCATTTTGCCCGGTACTGCCATCCAGTACCAGCATTACTTCGTGCGGCGCAGTTGGTATAACTTTTTGAATAACTCTTTTAATTTTGGTAAGCTCATCCATCAAATAAGCTTTGTTGTGTAAGCGGCCTGCTGTATCAATAATAATTACATCTACATTTTTAGCAACACCGCTGTTAACGGTATCAAATGCTACGGCAGCAGGATCGCTGCCCATTTCTTTTTTAACAATAGGCACACCGGTACGCTCACTCCAGATGGTTAACTGGTCAACAGCTGCAGCCCTGAAAGTATCTGCAGCACCCAATAACACTGATTTGCCAGCAAGTTTAAAATTATGCGCCAGTTTACCAATTGTAGTTGTTTTTCCAACCCCATTAACGCCTACCACTAAAATGATATGTGGTTTATGGCCGGCGGGCAGCTCGTAGTTTACATAACTGCTGTCCTGCGG
>JANNYY010000466.1:0-2040 GCA_031410355.1 Chitinophagaceae bacterium
TTAAACGGAAGTAAAATGTGGATAAGCAATGCGCCATTCTCACAGGTTGCAATTGTTTGGGCTAAAGATGAGAGTGGTGATGTAAAAGGATTGATTCTTGAAAGAGGAATGGAAGGCTTTACCACACCAACAACGCATGGCAAATGGAGCCTGCGTGCCAGTGCAACAGGTGAACTGGTTTTTGATAATGTAAAAGTTCCTAAAGAAAATATTTTACCAAATGTAAAAGGATTAAAAGGCCCGCTGGGTTGTTTAACCAAAGCCCGTTACGGCATTGCATGGGGCGCTATTGGCGCTGCTATGGATTGTTATGATACGGCTTTAAATTATAGTAAAGAAAGAATTCAGTTTGGAAAACCCATCGGCAGCTTTCAACTGCAGCAAAAAAAACTGGCCGAGATGGTTACCGAAATTACCAAAGCACAATTATTAAACTGGCGGCTTGGCGTGTTGATGAACGAGGGAAAAGTTACACCGCAACAGGTGAGTATGGCCAAAAGAAATGCCTGCGAAGTAGGTACAAATATTTGCAGGGATGCCCGCCAGATGCTGGGCGGCATGGGCATTACAGGCGAATACCCCGTAATGCGCCACATGATGAACCTGGAAAGTGTGATCACTTACGAGGGAACGCATGATATTCATTTGCTGATTACGGGAATGGATGTTACGGGGATGAATGCGTTTAAGTAAAAAACCCCCTCCGCCCCCTAAAGGGGGAACTGAACATGTTTTAGATGGAAGCGAAGATAAAAGCGAGGAAGTTTATCATTTTCACAAGCCCACTTCAAGTTCCTCTCTCCTGACATCGTCGAAGGATGGAGAGGGGTTTGGTGAGGTTTTTTTGGGCCAGACTTTTGGATTTCTAATCAGCTTCATTGGCGTCGCACTCTTGTACTTTTAGTTCTTTATTCAACTCTTCTTAAATTAGATGCACCATTTATTTTTGTGAGGAGTACAAAATTTTAAAGAGTCATTTGCGGCGGCTTCGCCGCCGCAATATTCAGCGATATCAGCGATATCTGCGGGCAAACAAATAAAAAATATTTTATGATAAAAAACGTAAGCGTCATCGGTGCCGGCACAATGGGTAATGGCATTGCCCATGTATTTGCACAGTCGGGTTTTAAAGTTAGTTTAGTTGATGTAAATCCATCGCAGTTGCAAAGAGCATTGGATACCATTAATAAAAACCTCGACAGGCAACTTACTAAAGGAACAATCACCAACGATCAAAAAAAATCCACACTGGCAAATATTTCCGTTTCGGCAATCATTGCCGAAGGGGTTAAGGATGCAGATCTTGTGGTAGAGGCCGCAACAGAAAATGAAGAACTGAAATTATCCATTTTTGAACAGATGGATACTTATGCGCCGGCAGGTTGTATCCTTGCAACAAATACTTCTTCTATCTCCATTACAAAAATTGCGGCCGTTACAAAAAGGCCGGGACTGGTTATTGGCATGCACTTTATGAACCCGGTACCGGTTATGAAATTAGTGGAAATAATAAATGGTTATGCCACCAAAAAAGAAGTTACCGAAACGATTGTTGAATTAAGCAAGCGGCTTGGTAAAATTCCCTGCGCTGTAAATGATTACCCCGGCTTTATTGCCAACCGCATTTTAATGCCCATGATCAACGAAGCCATTTACAGTTTGTATGAAGGCGTTGCCGGCGTGGAAGAAATTGATACGGTGATGAAACTGGGCATGGCTCACCCGATGGGGCCTCTTCAACTTGCCGATTTTATTGGCCTGGATGTTTGCCTGAGTATACTACGTGTGTTGCAGGATGGCTTTGGAAATCCCAAATATGCACCCTGCGCCTTGTTGGTAAATATGGTTTTGGCAGGGAGGCTTGGCATAAAGAGCGGGGAAGGGTTTTATTCTTATACAGCAGGGAGTAAGGATTTGGTGGTGAGTGAAAGGTTTAAAAAATGAGAAACTTTTATTAGCTACGATGAAAACAAACGAACTGACAATATTATTTAGACCGGTTGGTCCTGAAGAACTTGAATTAATTGAAAAATCAGGTTG
>JANNYY010000467.1:0-3332 GCA_031410355.1 Chitinophagaceae bacterium
CATAAATTTTTTATAAAACCTGGCCAGCGGTTTTTTTACTAACTCCGGTTGATTTAAAAAGATACAATCGGTTATCAGCAGGCATTGGGGTATTTTAGTACGGAGAGAACAAATGCCCTCCATACTTACAAATACATCGGCGTGGTGTTTACGCAATACCGCAGGTATTTTAAAATTGAACCAATATTGCAAACGCAGTCTGTTACTGGTTTGTGGCCCGGCTATGATGGGTAGTACATTTTTAGCAAAGCGCAGATTTTTATCATAAGGCTTATCAAAAATGTACAGGAAACGGTGCTCTGGAAATTTGATTGTTAAGCGGCTGAGCATTTCAAACAAAAAACTTTCATAACCTTCCGGCTGCACTTCTTTTCTCAACCTGGCATTAACAGCAATGATCATATATGGAAAGCTATCAGCTTTTAGCTGTTAGCTATTAGTGGTTTCATTGATTGAGCAAATTCTTGTTCTGCTTACAGCTAATGGCTAACAACTGTTTTATTTCAGTACTTTCAGCTTTACCATTTCTATCCTGGTGTCGCTTACATTTAAAATATCAATTTCGTAATTACCAATAATGATATGGTCTTTTAATTTTGGAATTTCCTCATTTTTTTTAACGATATACCCTGAGAGCGTTTCAGTTTCTTCATCATCCGGAAAAACAAGTTTGTATTTTTCAGTGATGTAGTCAAGCTCCAGCCTGCCACTGAAAATAAATTCGTTACTGGCCAATTGTTTGTCAACAAATTCTTCGGTATCGTATTCATCTTTTATTTCTCCAAAAATTTCTTCCAGTAAATCTTCCATGGTTACAATGCCAGCGGTACCGCCAAATTCATCAATAACCCAGGCAATTGATCTTCTTTCTTTACTGAATTTGTTCATCAGGTCGGTAGCGCTCATGCTTTCGGGCACGGTAGGTATGGGTAATAAAATTTCTTTTACAGATGCCGGGCGCTTAAACAGGTCAAGCTGGTGAATATAACCCGTTATGTTATCAATATTTTCATCGTAAACAACCAATTTGCTTAATTGCGTTTCAATAAATTTTGCTTTTACTTCTTCAATAGATACATTACTGCTTACCCCTTCAATTTCTTTCCTTGGTATCAGGCATGCCCTCAGTTTTGTTTCGCTCAGCGATAAAGCATTTTCAAATAATTCTTTGTTCAGATCGCTGCTGTCTTCTTCTTCATGATTTTTACTCTGCTGCATAAAATGTTCAAGATCTACTTTGCTGAACATATCTTTTTTGTTACTGATCTTCACATTCAGGATGTATTTCAATATCCACTCGGCAATATTTACAAAATAGGTGCCTATGGTTGAAAACATCCAGTAAAAAAATTGAATAATGCTGCTGATGCTGTTTGAGCTGAGGATGCTGCTGTTGCGGGCCCTGAAAAAAGCTTTGGCCAGGAACTCTACAAACAGTACAATAAGTGTTGAGAGAATTGTTTCTACAAAAAGCTTGATGTATTTTACCGATCCGGTGAGGGTTGAGGGCAACTGCCTTTCTATCCAATGCCAGATAGGGTACAGCATATCAACCACCAGCAAACCATAAACCACAAAAACGAGATTAATACCCACCAGCGTAGTTACAATAAAACGGGCCGGGCGGTCGGCATAATAACCCCATACTTTCCCGCTTTTGGTACCCTGCTTGCGGTTAAGTTCTATAGACAGTTTGTTGGCAGATATAAAAGCAATTTCTATACCGGCAAAAAAACCAATCAGCAGCAGGGAAGCAATAATGGCAATAAGCGCTGTCCAATCCATAGTATAAAAGTAAGAAAGAGTTTTTAAACGGGTTTATTGGCTGATAAAATCGGCAACTATGGCCTCTGCTTCACTAGAGGCATGCTTCAGGTCATCATTAATAATGAGTTTATTGAACTGGTCTTTAAAGGAAAGTTCATAAGCTGCTTTGTTAATTCTTGCTGCCAGCGATTCGGGTGTTTCGGTGCCACGGCTTTGGAGGCGGTTCTGCAATTCATCAACTGAAGGAGGTTCTATAAAAAGGCTGAGGGTATTTTCGGGATATTGTTGTTGAATATGTATAGCGCCTTTTACATCAATATCCAGCACAGGAACTTTATTGAGCGCCCAAATCCTTTTCAGTTCAGATTTTAGAGTGCCGTAATATTTTCCTTCATATACCATTTCCCATTCGGCGAATTCCTTATTTTGTATTTTATGTTTAAAATCTTCCAGGCTGATAAAATAATAATCAACACCATCTTTCTCTATACCACGTGCATTGCGTGTGGCTGCCGATACTGAAAATTCCAGAACCGGAAAAACTTTCATAAGATGTCTTGTAATGGATGTTTTACCGGCTCCTGATGGGGCAGTAATAATTAATATTTTCTGGTGAATCGAATTCATGTGCAAAGAAACTATTTAATTTTCACTTTCCTAATGCGGTTTAAAATGCAAAACAACACTAGAGCTTTGTAAGCCGCTGCTTAATACCAGTTCATTTTCGGTTAAGGATTTAATAATATACCTGTTGATGTCGTTTTTTGATTCCGGGGTACAAACTATAATTTTATCATTTTCCTGTAACTCGTATTTGCCCTGTACGGTAACCCTGTCGTTTATGGCACATTCGTAGCGCATCCGGCTTTTGAAGCTCCAGTTTATAGATGGGAGTACAGATTGCAATTGTACAGAATTTGCTGAATCTTCGGGTGATAGAAATTTTGTATTGGGAGGCACGATGTTATCTACCTGTACACAATCCCATTTTTTGGTAAGTAACTGTACGGTTTTATTGCGGCAGGAGTTGATGAGACTACATATTGAAATAACTACAAAAAACCGGATAAGAAACATCCGAAGCCGATGAACTTTTTTACTCACTTTTTCTTTTTCAGGGGTTTAACTATTAAAGTTCTGCCGTCCTTATATTTCTTTACAATTTTACCATCTTCTTCAATAACGATTGGCAGGTTCATTGCAAAGTTTTCATTCCATACCCTCTCAGTAGCTTTTTTAGCTAACTCAATCAATTCTTTTGTGGTATGTTCTTCTTTAAGCTTTTTCATCCAGCAAAGTTAAATTATTAATGCATCAAACCCTTTTTATATCAGCTCCCAAATTTCTTAAACGTTCATCAATATTCTGGTAACCCCTGTCTATTTGTTCAATATTCTGAATGGTGCTTTTGCCCTGCGCACTTAATGCCGCAATAAGCAATGCCACGCCGGCACGTATATCAGGACTGCTCATGGTTATGCCACGTAACTGTTGCTCTCTTTCCAAACCAATAACCACAGCACGGTGAGGATCGCAAAGAATAATTTGAGCTCCCATATCAATCA
>JANNYY010000468.1:0-6872 GCA_031410355.1 Chitinophagaceae bacterium
CCGCCCCCTGAAGGGGGAACTGTGAGAAGATGATAGCGTAGGGTGAGTCACTCCTTAAAGAGTGGCTCACCCGGTAAAGAAGAAAGAGGCTTACATTTTGCAATAGCCCGGAACTGTTTTTTTGCAAAACATAATTAAAGCTCAATAAAGAACAAAACGTACAAGTGAGTGACACAACAATGTTGACCAAAGCTTACCTGCTCGTCCCAAAAAAATGAAAAAATATTTTACGATAACATTGTTATTTGCAACGATCATTTCGAATGCTCAAATGCAGCCATTAAAAATTTCTGTCAATAAAAGATATTTTATAACTGCGGATGGCAAACCATTTTTTTGGATGGGAGATACCGGTTGGTTATTGTTTGTAAAATGCAACAGGGAAGCTGCGATAAAGTACCTGGATGACAGAAAGCAAAAAGGTTTTAACGTGATACAGGCAATGCTGGTGCATGATATAGATCTGGGCGTTAATGTTTATGGCGATTCAGCATTGCATAATAAAGATCTGTCTGCGCCGGTTACAACGCCAGGGAATGATTTCAGCATTGAAAAGGAATATGATTTTTGGGATCATGTTGATTATATAATTGATGAAGCGGCCAAACGGGGTATTTATATGGCACTGGTACCGGTTTGGGGAGGCAACATAAAACATGTTTCTGTAGTACAGGCAAAAAAATATGCGACATTTTTAGCAAACCGCTATAAAGACAGAACTAATATTATCTGGTTGAATGGCGGCGATATAAAAGGTGGAGATGCACTGGAAAAATGGAATATCATCGGTAATACAATCAGGTCTATTGATAAAAATCATTTGATCACTTTTCATCCCCGTGGAAGAAATTCTTCATCGGCCTGGTTTCATAATGAACCGTGGCTGGATTTTAATATGTTTCAAAGCGGCCACCGCAGCTATGCACAGGATACATCGGCAAACGAAACATTACATTATGGCGAAGATAACTGGCGGTATGTGCAGTATGATTATAACCTGAAACCCACCAAACCAACTTTTGATGGTGAACCGTCCTATGAAGGTATTCCGTATGGCCTGCACAAAGCAAATGAACCTTATTGGCAGGATTATGAAATAAGGCGTTATGCTTACTGGAGTGTATTTGCCGGTAGCTGTGGATTTACTTATGGGCATAATTCGGTAATGCAATTTTATACGCCGGGTGATTCGGGGGTTTCATTTTTTCCCAAAATAAAATGGCAGGATGCATTGAATGCACCGGGGGCAGGCCAGGTGCATTATTTGAAAAATTTAATGTTGCAAAAAGCATATATGGCCCGGGTGCCAGATCAATCAATGTTGTTGGATAATGGTAAAAAATATAATTACATTACTGCAACAAGAGCAGAAACATTTGCTATGTTCTATACTTATACCGGAAGAAAATTTAAAGTGGCATTAAATAAAATTGAGGGTGTATGGGTTGGTGCATATTGGTTTGATCCAAGGAATGGTAATAAAGTTGAGATTGGAATTATCCGTAATAAAGGCAGCAAAATATTTGATCCGCCGGGAGTAGAAAGGGAAGGAAATGATTGGGTACTGGTTTTAGACACAACATTGGAAGTAAGGAAATGAAAAAAACGATTGCAACGATATTGATTGCTGTAGTAGTGCTGACATCATGTAATTCAAAGATGTATTTATTCACATCTTTTCACGAACCGGCTAACGAAGGATTACGAATGTTGTACAGCAAAGACGGATATCGTTGGAAAAGCATTGATTCGGTATTGCTAAAACCAATGATCGGTAAAGATAAAATAATGAGAGATCCATCCATGTTGCAGGGACCTGACGGAACTTTTCATCTGGTATGGACAACCGAATGGAAGGGTGGTAATGGTTTTGGTTATGCTTCTTCCAAAAATTTGAAAAACTGGAGTGACCAGCAATATGTTCCGGTTATGCAGCAGGAGCCAACTGTGGTAAATGTTTGGGCGCCCGAATTATTTTATGATGATGTGGCGGAACAGTTCATCATTATCTGGGCCTCCACCATTCCTTTTAGGTTTGAAAAAGGAGTGGAAGATGAAAATAATAACCACCGCCTGTATTATACCACTACCAAAGATTTTAAAACATTTACGGATACAAAATTATTTCTGGATCCAAAGTTCAGTGTGATTGATGCAGTGATTGTAAAACAAAAAGTGAATGATTATGTGCTGGTATTAAAGGACAACACGAGACCGGAAAGAGATATTAAAGTTGCTTTTGCAAATAATCCTCTTGGGCCCTGGACGGATATTTCAAAGCCATTTACGGAAAAATTTACAGAAGGTCCGGCGGTTGCTAAAGTAAAAGATGGGTATTTAATTTATTATGATGTTTACCAAAAGAAAAGATACGGCGCCAGCTTTACAAAGGATTTTAAAAGTTTTGTAAATGCTGACAGTTTGATCAGTGTACCGGAGGGGCATAAACATGGAACAGTTTTAAAAGTAAATAAGAAATATATAAGATCGCTGCAGTGAAAAAATATTTTACGATATTATTTTTAGCAATTGCCTTTAATATAAATGCGCAGGATACGGTTCGTTACATTGGATCAACTTTGTCGAATGTAGATTATCACCACGGGCAATTATCTCCTGCTATTGGCGTACACAATATTCAAACAATGAGGGCCAACAGAGGGAGTGAGGATGCGACGAACTGGACTTACAATCACCAGCCCATGCTGGCTTATTGGAACAATACCTTTTACCTGGAGTATTTAACTAACCCGGTTGGTGAACATGTTCCGCCGGGAAGAACTGTTTTACAGAGTTCAAAAGATGGATATAACTGGTCAGTGCCTGTTGTAATTTTTCCTCCTTATAAATTAACAGACGGTACAGTAAAAGAGGGTAAAAAAGATTCGGCTAAAAATACATTTGCTGTAATGCACCAGCGCATTGGGTTTTATACCAGTAAGAGCAAAAGATTATATGCACTGGGATATTATGGTATTGTGCTGGGGCAAAAAGATGATCCCAATGATGGCAATGGTATTGGTAGAGTTATAAGGGAAATAAAAGCCGGTGGAACTTATGGCGATATTTATTTTTTAAGATACAACCATGGCTTTAATGAAAAAAACACAAGCTTTCCTTTTTATAAAAATGCTAAAGATGCAGAATTGCTTAAAGCCTGCGAAGAAATTTTAGCAACGCCTTTATTGATGCAGCAAATGGTAGAAGAGGCGGATCGTAAAGACCCGCTGATTCCTTTGCACAAAGATTTTAAAGCATTTAACTATTATCATTTGCCCAATGGCAATGTGGTGGGTCTTTGGAAATATGCATTAACAAGTATCAGTAAAGATGAGGGTAAGACCTGGCAATATGGTCCATTGAGAGCTCCCGGTTTTGTAAATGCCAACGCAAAGATATGGGGACAAAAAACTTCAGATAAAAAATACGCTACCGTTTACAACCCTTCCGAATTCAGGTGGCCACTGGCTTTAAGCGTAAGTGATGATGGATTGAATTATAAAAACCTGCTGCTGGCAAATGGTGAGATAACTTCATTGCGTTATGGTGGTGCATACAAGAGTTATGGCCCGCAGTATGTACGTGGCATACAGGAAATGGATGGTACGCCACCGGGCGGAAATATGTGGGTTACTTACAGCATGAACAAGGAAGATATTTGGGTAAGTGAAATTCCAGTACCAATTCGGGATAAAGTAACTGAAAATTTAAATGATGTTTTTAATTATAAAAAGAGTGGTGAAGAATTAAAAGAGTGGAATATTTTTAGTCCGCTGTGGTGCAAAGTAGCAATAGAAAATAATAATGCAACCAAAGTTCTTGCACTGCATGATAGTGATCCGTTTGACTATGCAAAGGCAGAAAGGGTTTTCCCGAATTCAAAAAGAGTTGCTGTTGAATTTGCAATAACAGCACAACAAAACAATACCGGCAAACTGGAGATTGAATTGACAGATGCTAAAGGAACACCCTGCCTGCGACTGATGCTGGACTCTACCGGCAGCATTTTAACCAAGCAAGGTTACCGTAATAAATCGCTGGGCAAATACAGTGCTGGTGAAGTATTGAATATAAAAATTGAACTGAATACTGCTACGAGATTTTATTCAGTTACTATCAATGGTAAATTATCTAACAATATTTGTTTTGCGCCGGTAACAAGTGTAGAAAGAATTGTTTTTAGAACCGGTGAAGTGCGTCGTTTTCCAAATGCAGATACACCTACTGATCAGGATTATGACTTGCCCAATGCAGATGCAAAAGATAAAGAAGCGGTATATTTTATTCATTCCCTTAAAACATCTGTGACAAAATAATTGATGCATAGAAAGCTTCTCATATTAATTCTGGCTGCCTTTACTGGCAGTAATTGCATTGCGCAAGCAAAGCCATTTGTTTTAAAAGCAAACAATTTTAAACATTATGTTGATTATTTCAACACAATGGAAGATGAGAATATAGCGCAGGCAATACCCAATGCACAAAGCTGGGACTGGATGCAACAGAATATTCCTTTGTTTGAATGTCCGCAACAAAATTTTGAAGAGATATTTTATTTTCGCTGGTGGACATTACGTAAACACATCAAAAAAACAGAGCAGGGATTTGTATTTACCGAGTTTTTGATACCCAGAACTTATGCAGATAAGTATAATTTAATTGCAAGCGCATTGGGGCATCATATTTATGAAAGCCGCTGGCTGCATGATAAGCAGTATATGGATGATAATTTAAAAGTCTGGTATCGTGGTAATGACGGCAAGCCACTGAAGAAATTACGGTTTTATAGCAGCTGGAGTGAAGATGCCATTTTTAACCGTTATTTGGTAAATGCCGACAAGAAATTTGTACTGGATTTATTGCCCGATATGGAAGCCAACTATGGAGCATGGAAAACTGAAAGGGAAAGAGCCGACGGTTTGTTTTGGCAATACGATGTACGGGATGCCATGGAAGAAACAATAAGTGGTGGACGAAAGGAAAAAAACCCAAGGCCGAGTATTAACGGTTATATGTACGGAAATGTATTTGCAATAAGTATTCTTGAAGCTGAAGCCGGAAATACACAACTGGCATTGAAATATTTTAGGGAAGCTGATTCTATTAAAAAGATAACACAGGCACAGCTTTGGAGTAATCATCATACTTTTTTTGAAGTAAGAAAAGAACAAGGGGATACTTTGGCCAATGTAAAAGAAGAGATTGGGTTTATTCCCTGGTATTTTAATATGCCCGACACCAATTACAATATTGCCTGGAAAAGTTTAACCGATACCAAAACATTTTGTGCGCCATTTGGAATTACAACAGCCGATAGAAGTCATCCTCTGTTCCGTACACACGGTTGCTGCAAATGCGAGTGGGATGGGGCTGTTTGGCCTTTTGCTACTTCGCAAACATTAACTGCTATGGCAAACCTGTTGAATAATTACAAGCAGGATTATGTAGCAGATTCCAATTATTTTTCTTTGTTGAATACTTATGTGGAGTCACAGTATTATCGTGGCCGTCCTTATGTGGGCGAATACCTGGATGAAAAAACGGGATACTGGTTAAAAGGTGATGAAGAGCGCAGCCGTTATTATAATCATTCAACTTTTAACGATCTTATTATTACCGGCCTGGTTGGTTTAAGGCCCAGGGCAGATGATATGATTGAAGTACATCCCTTACTACCTGCGGGCAAATGGGATTGGTTTTGTTTAGATAATGTTTTGTATCATGGAAAAATTATTACAATCATTTGGGATAAAACCGGATTAAAATATAAAAAAGGGAAAGGATTAAGTGTTTTTGTGAATGGGAAAAGAGTTGCAGTTTCGGAAAAGTTAGAAAAAGTGACGGGAAAATTATAATTTATTTTCTCTGCTTTACGCTTTGATAAAGGCTGAATAAAAAATTAATGTACAAGAGTGCGACGCCAATAAAGATAAGTAAAGAAATATAGCTCGTCCCAAAAAAAGATTTTAAAATGTTGAAAACAGGTTTAAATATCACTTTCTTTACCTTGCTTGCTTTTGCCACATTTGCACAGCAAACAGAAAAAGTGTATCTCTCCGGAACCGGCCCAACAGATGCAAAACAATGGCAATTCTTTTGCACCGGCGGCATGAATGCCAATAAATGGACAACCATTGCAGTGCCATCCTGCTGGGAGTTGCAGGGCTTTGGTAAATACGATTATGGATTTGCAAAAGATAGTGTAAGAGGAAAGGAACAGGGCTTATACAAATACAATTTCGATGCTCCCTTGTCATGGAAAAATAAAAGTATCAATATTGTTTTTGAAGCTGTGATGACTGATGCGGAAGTAAAGATAAACGGGCAATCAGCAGGAGAAATTCACCAGGGAGCATTTTATGCTTTTAAATATGATATAACAAAATTGCTGAAGTATGGAGAAAGCAATTTGCTTGAAGTAACCGTTTCAAAACATTCAGCCAATCAATCAGTAAATGAGGCTGAACGCAAAGCAGACTTTTGGATTTTTGGCGGGATATTCCGGCCGGTATACTTAGAAATATTACCTCAAATTCATTTTAAAAGTATCTTAATAAGTGCCTGGGCAGATGGAAGTTTTCAGGCTGGTGTTTTGACTTCTGATGGCCATAGCGGCCAGGTTGAGTTAACGATTTACAATTCAAATGGGAGTGTTTTTGGGAAAGCACAGGGAGTGAACATTAATGATAATGCATGGAACTCATTCCTGATTATAAAAAAATTTAATTCACCTAAATCATGGAGTCCTGAATTTCCTGTTTTGTATAAGGCCGTATTCTCTATTAATGAAAATGCTGGCGAGTGCCGTATGTCGAGTGGCATACTGAGCGAAGGGTTTACCGACATCGTTTTCCCTTTTTTTTTTGTTATAC
>JANNYY010000469.1:0-7327 GCA_031410355.1 Chitinophagaceae bacterium
AAGGAGGTTTTAAGTATGACAGTTCACCCTGGCGACTATTATAGTCAGGTAAGTATTTTTGAAGTAAGCTATTCAGGTAGTTACAAACCAAAATATCGCCAAACAAAAATTGACAATTTCGAAACAGAAAAAGGCATTCATCTTGGAATTTCGAAAGAGGAAGTTGTGAACAAATTTGGCAAATGTTTTTCTTCAAGTGTAAATACAGATGTAGAAATAATTACTTATCGATTAGAAAATCCCAAGATGAATGCCTTTTTCTGTTCCGAAACTGTCAATTTTTGTTTGGCGATATTTTGGTTTGTATTTACCTGAATAGCTTACTTCAAAAATACTTACCTGACTATAATAGTCGCCAGGGTGAACTGTCATACTTAAAACCTCCTTTTTATTCTTAGAATAAAAACGATGAGTAGAATCTCCTTCCAGCGATGTCAGCTTCCCTATAATCAGAACTGTGCTTTTTTCATTTCTTAGTTTAATGCCAGCAACCGACGTATCAGGATTTTTTAAACCACAATAATCTTTTATTGCTGAATTGTTATTTGAAGTAAAAAAACTTGTCAGTCCGGTGAGTAACGCTATTATATAAAATGTTCGAAGCATAATGTTCTGTAACCTTGCGGCTTGCAATTCTTTTTTTTGAAACCCATCTTTACTTCAATCTTCTCCATCTCTTCTCCGCCAGCCGGCGGATTCTCTGAAGGACAACGAACGAAGTTCAAGAGGGGCTCAGGTTACCAATTCAGTTCCAGTGTATTATTTTTTCTGTCCACATCTGCCATTCTTTTTGATAGATCAATGGCCACTATCTTAATATCGGTAAGCCGCTGCTTCATCTCAACAATATAGGTGGGGTGCGTCCAGTTCCATTCGGGTAACAATTCACGCTTTTGTGCATTGTTTTCATTAGGTTTATTGCCATACATTAAATTTAAAGGCACATAAAACATTTGGGTGCTGCCATCTTTAAAAGTTAATTGCAGGTCAATAGGCATAGGCATGTGCCCAATCCTTCTTAAACGGATCTTTGATACGCCGTTCTCTTCCCACAGGCTGTCAATTTTATAATCAATGGTTTTGGTAGTGCTTATCCAGTATTCTTTGTACCAGTCTAATTGTATGCCGCTTACATCTTCAGCCACTCTTATAAAATCATTTGCATTGGGATGTTTAAACCGCCATTGCTTATAATATTCCAGTAAAATTTTATCCCGCACATCAGCCCCAACTATATAGCCAAGCTGCTCCATAAAAACTTCTCCTTTTGAATAGGCAGCTGTACTGTAACCATAATTTGAATTGAAATGATCGGCATGGGTTGTCATGGGTTCTTCAAAATCGCTTTTAGCCAGGTTAAAATAACCGAGGTATGCACCGCTGTGGTCTTCGGGCAATATATCAATAGCCTCCCGCAGGTTTTTATTAGATGGGGTTTTTTGTAAAGCTTCCCTATATGCCTGCAATGCAGATTTTTTATCGTAAAATTTTGAAACCTGGTCTTCGGCATAGCTGGTAAAACCTTCGTCCATCCACGCATACATACTTTCGTTGGTACCCAGCATCATCTGGTACCAGCTATGCAGCCATTCATGAAAAACGGTTCCCAGGCCCGGCCCTGCCAATAAGGTTGCCATTGGATATTCCATACCACCATCACCTCCCTGTATAAATGAATATTGAGGGTAGGGATATTTTCCAAATGTTTTTTCTATAAAAGGCAGGGCAGTTGCTGCTGCAGTAAGTACTTTAGCCCAGGCAGAATCATTTTTAGGATCGTTCTCTTTGTAATTATAAATGGAATGCAGGGTTGGGCCACCGTTTGGCATTTTATAAACCAGGTGTTTATATTCCGGATCGGCCGTCCACACAAAATCATGAATGTTTTCGCCAACAAAATGCCAGCTTCGTTTTTGTTTGTCTGTAGCTTTCAGTTCAGTGCCGGCTGCATCATAGCCCCATCCAATTTCATTTGCATTCATTAACACACCGGTTGCACCAAGCTTATACGTTTTTTCAATATTGATGGTTACATCAAAATCGCCCCACACCCCATAAAATTCCCGGGCAACATACGGAGTTGGATGCCAACCTTCATAATCGTACTCACATAATTTAGGATACCACTGGCTCATACTGTACCGTACGCCTGTGGTGGGGTTATCCCTGCCGCTGCGACGAATCTGTAACGGCACCTGTGTTTCAAATTCCATTTCAAAAACTACTTTACTTTTTGCAGCAATAGATTTAGTTAAGAATACTTCCAGTATAGTTTCGTGATATTTAAATGGCTGGGGTACGCCATTCATTTTAAGTGAAATTATTTTTTGGTAGCCAATTTCATCCGGTTTCAGGTTTGCGATCCGGTCCCTCACCCTTCCATCCCAATCCGGACGTCCATTCACCAGCACCTTACCAAGTTCCTGGCTCCTGGCATCCATACTGCTGTTGGGTTGAAATGCATTCCAGTATAAATGATAAAACACTTTATTTAAAACAACCGGCGAATTATTACTGTACTCCAGTCTTTGTTTTCCTGTAAACCTGTTCGTATTTACATCTACATCAATATTCATATTGTATTTAACCTTTTGTTGCCAGTACTGAGCGGAGCCGAAGTATCCGGGCTGCGCAAAAACAATTGAACTGGTAATTACAGTTGTAAAAAATAAAACAATTAATTTCTTCATGTAATAAAATTTATAGCGGTAAATTTCGGTAAAATAGCTTTATGAAAAACATAAAACTTATAAATGGTTTTCCATTTGTACAATACAGCAGAGATACATACCTGGCTGATGAAATGCTTGAAAGATCTGCATCTTTTGCCGCATGGATGAATAACCGGCGAACCTGTCGTGATTTTGCGGATAAGCCGGTTGATAAAGCCATTATTGAAAATATAATTATCTCAGCATCAACTGCCCCAAGTGGTGCTCACAAACAACCCTGGACATTTTGTGTAGTGAGTAATCCTGCAATTAAAAAACAAATACGCATTGAAGCCGAAAAAGAAGAATTTGAAAGTTATAACGGACGTATGCCCGATGAATGGAAAAAAGACCTGTTGCCATTACAAACCGGCTGGCAAAAAGAATTTTTAGAAATTGCCCCGTACCTCATCATCGTATTTAAAAAGAGTTATGAGTTTGATGCGGAAGGTAAAAAAACCAATACCTACTATACCACTGAAAGTTGCGGAATTGCCTGTGGTTTTTTATTAGCAGCCATTCACCATGCAGGGCTTGTAGCTTTAACACATACACCCAGCCCAATGAATTTTTTATGCAAAATTTTAAACCGGCCTGTAAATGAAAAACCTTTTTTGCTGATACCGGTTGGATATGCTGCTGAGGAATGCTGGGTGCCGGATATTAGTAGAAAACCCCTTAATGAAGTTTCACAGTTTTATTAAGAATATATAAATTAATTTTTCCCTTCTACCACAATCACAATTTCTCCCTTAACCGTTTTTGCATTAAAATGATCATGTACTTCCTGTAAAGTACCTCTTGCATTTTCTTCGAATTTTTTTGTGAGTTCCCGGCTAACGCTGCATTGTCTTTCTGCACCAAAGTATTGTATAAATTCATTCAGCGTTTTTACCAGCCTCATGGGGCTTTCATAAAAAACCATGGTCCTTTCTTCTGCGGCTAATTTTTTCATCATGGTTTGTCTTCCTTTTTTAAGCGGAAGAAAACCCTCAAAGCAAAAGCTGTTAATAGGCAGGCCACTGTTTACAAGCGCCGGCACAAAGGCTGTTGCACCGGGTAAACACTCTACGTTGATATTATTTTTAATGCATTCCCTTACTAATAAAAAAGCAGGATCGCTGATGCCGGGTGTGCCTGCATCTGTAATTAAAGCCATGGTTTTACCGGCCGCAAGTTGTTCGGTTAAATGAGCAAGTATTTTATGTTCGTTATGCTGATGATATGGGGTGATGGGCTTTTGAACCTGGTAATGATTTAAAAGAACGGAAGAGGTACGGGTATCTTCAGCAAGGACCAGATCAACAGTTTTTAAAATCTCTATTGCCCTGAAAGTGATATCAGCAAGGTTACCAATGGGAGAAGGAATGAGAAATAATGACATAATATGCTGATGTGCTAATTCCCTAATGTGCTAATTCCCTAATTTAAAAAGCTCAGTCTACTAATCAGTCTGTGTAGATTTTGAAAAATTAGCACATCAGCTAATTAGCTAATTAACTAATTGTGATTTCGTACACTTCCATAACCGGGTTGGCTAATAATTTTTTTGCCGCATCTTCTGCGCTTGTCAATGCAGCTTCTTTATTGTCGGCTTCTATCAGCAGATCAATATGTTTACCAATCCGTACATCAGCAATACTATTTAATCCTAAATTTTGTAAGCCTCCCAAAACTGCTTTACCCTGCGGGTCTAACAAATCTTTAAGCGGCATAACTTTTATCTGCACAGTAAATATCATGATGATGGTTGTTTAAAAAGCAAAGATAAAATAATGTACACGATAAACACAATGGGTACTGCAAGCCAGTGAAAAATTAAGGCAGCTATAATTGCAACAGCCAGTAAAATTATTTTAGGGATATTATTTTTTATACTGTAGTCTTTAAACTTAAGTGCCATTAACGGTAAGGTAGAAACCATTAACCAGCTTATTAAAATAATAACAGCATACAGCACCCATTTGTTGGTAAGCCACTCGTTTACATTAATAAAATTATTGCCAAAATGTAAGATCAGAGGAAAGGATGCAATGAATAAACCTGCTGCCGGTATGGGTACTCCTTTAAAACCATAGCTCTGAGAATTATCAAGATTAAATCTAGCTAAACGGTAAGCGCCTGCACAGGCTACAATAAATGCAGGCAACAACCAGGCAATGGAAGTTTCCAAACCATTTTCTTCTTTAATAAAACTAATACGAAGGAGTTGATACAAAATTACTGAAGGTGCTACACCAAAACTTACCACATCGCTTAATGAATCTAATTGTTTGCCCATTTCTGATGTTGCACCTAATAACCTGGCCACAAAGCCATCTAAAAAATCTATTACTGCTGCGGCAAAAATAAAATAAGCAGCAACAGATAATTCTTCGGGGATATTATAATGAGAACTCAGATCTTCTCCAACATAAATGCTGATTGTTTCTGTTTGCAAAGCAAAAACAATGGCTATACAACCTAAAAAAAGATTAAGTAAGGTAAAAATGTTAGGGATTTGTTTTTGCAAAGTTTAAAAATTTATAGCTGCTAATTCTTTACCTAATTTCTGTACCCCGTGCAATATGCGTTTGGTTTGTAATGCCGAAGGCTGTTTAATTCCTTTTGAATATTGTGCAAGCAGGCTTTGATTCATTCCAATGCGTTCAGATAATGCTTTTGCATTTATAACTTTATAAAATTCAAAAAACGAAGGTAAATCCAATTTCAATTTTACAGCATCTTCTTTAATTTGTATTTTTTTATTATGCTTAAAATATAGATTCAGTGCATCAGTAATATTCTTTTTTATTTCAGGCAAACTATCTCCGGCGGTATAAACCGGAAACTTATCGGCCCCTGCTGAAAAACCTGTATTTGTTTTTTCTACAGTTATAATTATTTTAGCCATACTCATTTATTTTAAACCTGCCTGCTTCATTATTTTTTGCTGAAGACCTTTACCAATTTCTTTAGTGCCATGATTGGGCACAGTCAGTTGAACTTCAGTATCCGGATGCTGCATAATTACATGGCTCCCGCTTTGTCTTATTTCATACCATCCTTTACTTTTTAACAGCCTTATAAATTCATTATACTTCATGTAAAGGTAATAAATTTATTACTTTTTCATAAATCCCTCAATCTCCTCCACCGTAATCGGAATATTTTTCATCAAATCCTTATTCCCGTTTTTGGTTATCCAGAAATTATTTTCAATCCTTACACCCATTTGTTCTTCTTCAATATAAATACCGGGCTCAATGGTAAACACCATGCCTGCTTTTATTGGCGCTGTTCTGGTGCCCAGGTCGTGAACGTCAATACCCAGGTGATGAGAAATGCCATGGTACAGGTATTTACGGTAAGCCCTGTTTTCCGGGTCTTCATTTTTTACATCTGATTTTTTCAGCAACCCTATTTTTTGAAAAACAACAGTAGCTTCTTCACCAATCTTTTCGGTATAATCAACAATGCTGATGCCCGGTTTTAAAATGCTTACAGCATATTGATGTAAATGTAAACAGGCATTATATACTGTTTTCTGCCTGCGGCTAAATTTACCATTAACTGGAATCGTCCTGGTCAGGTCAGCATTATAACCACCATAATCAGCCCCAAAATCCATTAATATCAATTCACCGTCTTTACATTCCCGGCTGTTTTCTACATAATGCAAGGTTCTTGCCCGGTCGCCACTGGCAATAATAGAACCGTAGCCAGGGCCTGTTGACCGCTGCGATAAAAATGAATGATAAATCTCCGCTTCAATTTCGTATTCCATAATACCGGGCTTAATGATCTGCATTAACCTTCTAAAAGTAATATCGGTAATGTCAATGGCCTTTTGCAAAACTTCTATTTCAAATGCGGTTTTTATGGCACGCAGGTCTTTTAATATTTGTGCGCTGCGTTTGTAATTATGCAATGGAAAACGCTCCTTCATCATTTGGGCATACCGGTAATCTCTTACCGCAACCCAATTGGCTTTCCGGTCATTTTCATTTGTATTTAAATAAATCGTATCGGCCAGGTGTATCCATGGTTGCAGCATGCCTTCATGAATATCTAACCAGATTATTGTATTAATACCCGAAATGGCTGTTGCTTCTGTGACCCTTAACCTGTGGCCGTCCCATTTTTCTTTTAACTCATTGGGCCGCACCAAAACCAACACCTCCCGGTATTTAGCATCCGGGTTATCCGGAAATAAGATCAACATAGTATCCTCCTGCTCAATACCAGTAAGCCAATATAAATCGGCATTTTGTTTAAAACGGTGAAGCTGGTCCCCATTGGTTGGCAGTTCATCATTACTGTTAAAAATGGCAATTGAATTCTTTTCCATTCTTTCAACAAAACGTTTGCGGTTTTGTACAAATATTTCGGGGTTAAGGGGTAGATATTTCATGTGTTTTGTTTAATCTGCAATATACATTTTTAAAGTGTTTATTTTTCACAGCCTTTCTTTTAAAAGCTTCAAAAAAATCTGAAATGTACTCATTTAAAAAAAATCAACCTTTTAAAATTTATACCCCCATTGTTCAAACTTATTTAATGAAACGCATAAATTTTTAAAATTCATAAATTTTATCTGTTTCTCAGCTTACAGTTTTTAAATATACGTTTGTTAT
>JANNYY010000470.1:0-2198 GCA_031410355.1 Chitinophagaceae bacterium
CTCACATCCTGCCCGCCCGCAGTTGCGAGGTTTTTTTGTCCGCCGCCGCCGCCTTTTATTAATGGGGCAACATACTCTTTAATTATTTTTCCGGCATCTAAATTTTTAGCAACAACTACGGTATCACTAATGCCAATGGCAACAAAGGGTTTACCGTCAATATTGGCGCAAAGCACAGCTACATGGTCGTGCAGTTTGTTTTTTAAATCAAAACAAAGTTTTTTTAACGCATCGGCACTGCTTACTTCAATGATCTCCCCAACAAAAGTTACGTTGTTAATGATCTCATCTTTTTGTAAGAGTTGGTTGCGGATGATAACCAGTTGCCTGGCTTCCAACCCTTCAATATGTTTTTTTAAGGAAGCATTTTCAGCCTGCAGGTTTTCTATTGACTTTGTGATATCCTTCGGATGTTTTAATAAGCCACTAATTACACCAATTTCCACGAATGTATTATTAACTAAAGCTTCTGCTGCTTTACCGCAAACGGCTTCAATGCGGCGTACGCCTGCTGCTACAGCGGTTTCATGTTTTATTTTAAAGAGTCCAAGTTCGCCCGTGCTGCCCACATGAGTTCCGCCACATAATTCAATCGAGTAATTGGCATCCATAATAACAACCCTCACTACATCGCCATATTTTTCGCCAAATAAAGCCATGGCGCCTAAGGCAACTGCTTCGTCTTTTTTCATTTCCTTAATTACAACAGGAATATTCTCTCTTATTTTTTCGTTCACTAATTTTTCAACAGCCATAATTTCTTCTGCAGTAACTTTTGCAAAATGGCTAAAGTCGAAACGCAGGTGCTCTTCATTTACTAAGCTGCCTTTTTGTGCCACGTGCTTACCCAATACATTACGTAATGCAGCATGCATCAGGTGTGTTACGCTGTGGTGGAGGGTGATGTCTTTTCTTCTTGTTGCATCCACTTTAGCAATTACTTCGCCGCTCATATCTCCGGGAATAGATTCTGCAAAATGAATGATGAGGTCGTTTTCTTTTTTGGTATCTGTGATCGTGAGTTGTGAGTCGTGAGTCGTGAGTGTGCCTGAGTCTCCCACTTGTCCGCCGCTTTCAGCGTAAAAAGGAGTTTGATCTAAAATGATTTGATAGAGTTCTTTTCCTTTGCCGGTTACTTTACGGTACTTAATTACTTTGGATTTTGTTTCTAAAGAATCGTAGCCGATAAATTTTGAAGATGTAATATCATTTACCGTGATCCAATCTTCTGTATCTAAAACTGCGGCGGAACGACTGCGGTCTTTTTGCTTTTTCATTTCAACCTCAAAACTTGCCTCATCAACAGTTAAGCCTTTTTCTGTTGCAATCAATTTAGTCAAATCTAATGGAAACCCAAAAGTGTCATATAATTCAAACGCTAGTTCGCCTGGTAAAACATGTGCTTCCTTTACTCTTCCTTCGTAAATTAATTTGACACCATCCAATGACATGAACATCTCAACTTTTATTAATCCATTTGCCAAAGTTCTCAAAAAAGCATCTTCCTCCTCCTTAACAACCTTACCTACAAAATCCAGTTGTTGCATCAATTCCGGAAAAACATTTTCAAACTGCTTTGCAATAACAGGTAACAACTGGTGCAATAAGGGTTGCTTATAATCTAAATAAGAATAGTAATATCTCACTGCCCTGCGCAAAATGCGGCGTATAACATACCCTGCTCCTGTGTTTGAAGGAAGCTGTCCGTCAGCAATGGTAAAACTGATAGCACGTATATGATCTGCAATCACACGAAAAGCAACAGCTTCTTTACTATCACTGTAATCATATTTTTTATTACTGATCTTTTCTATCGCTGCAATAGTACCTGTAAAAACATCCGTATCGTAATTAGAAGTTTTGTTTTGAATAACTCTTACCAATCTTTCAAATCCCATCCCCGTATCTACATGCCTTGCAGGCAATTCTTCCAGGCTGCCGTCTTTTTTGCGGTTAAACTGTATAAATACATTGTTCCATATTTCAATCACCTGTGGGTGATCATTATTTACCAAAGTTTTTCCATCAACAGCTTTTCTTTCTTCTTCTGTTCTGCAATCCACGTGTATTTCGGTGCAGGGGCCGCAGGGGCCGGTATCGCCCATCTCCCAAAAATTATCTTTTTTATTGCCTAACAGAATGCGGTCTTCGGCAATATATTTTTTCCATTCATTAAATGCTTCTTCATCCCTGGGCAG
>JANNYY010000471.1:0-4883 GCA_031410355.1 Chitinophagaceae bacterium
CCCGATAAAATGTCTTCTTTCACATTCAAAAAGTGAAAAACATTGTTACCTACATTAATATGCTTATCATTTGAAATAGCAAGCGCATCAAAATGATAGGTAACCGTAAAATTTGCAACAAAAAAACCAGCATCTTCCACCTTTGCTTTCAGCTTGTCAAAATCTATAGCTGCATTGGGTTTAAAGGAAATATCAAAGGAAGAAGTTTTTACATTTGGATCTACTTTATCAACAAAATCCAGTTTTTGCAATGCTTTAAATATAGAATTGCTGCACATGCTGCAGGTTAAACCACTGGCCTGGATGGTAACCCCTTTCACCTGCGCTTTTGCAGCAAATGAAAAAAGTACCAGCATTATTATAATTAAATTTTTCATATTGAATAAATTATATTGTTATTATTTGCATTAAGATTTTTTTGCCGAATCTATATCCAGGCATAATCATTTACCGGATCAAGATGCTGCAAGTGGAGGCGTAATCTTATTGCTTTTGCTTTAAACTCATCCCACACTTAGCACAATTTCCAGGTTTATCGCTGGTTACATCTGCATGCATGGGGCAAGAGTAAGATGCGGTTATCGCAGGGTTTGCAACTTTTGCAGCCGGCTCTTTCCTGTCGTATTTGCAGCAGCCATGTAAATTATCATAAGCGCCGGTAACAGCAGTAACATCCTGCGTATCATAGCCAGATTTTGCTATCGCTTCCTGAATTTTTGCAGATGAAGTTTTATTTACTGCATAAGAAACTTTTAATTCCTTGCTGTCTTCATTCCAGGTTGCTGTTTTTGCACCTGCATTTTTTGCAGCCTTTTCAATGGTTGTTTTGCACATACCGCAATTTCCCCAAACTTTTATGGTTTCTGTTTTAGCTGTTTGTGCAATTGATGTGCTGATGCTGAATATGCTGAATAATATTGCAGCAAATAATGATAATGTTTTCATTTTATATAAATTTTGATGTTGAATAAATAAATTATGCAAAAAGCATAAAGCACCGGCAAATATATTTACCGGTGTAAAAACTCAATATCAATTCTATAGTCTGAAAACGCAATTCATTATACAGTCTGAAGGGCCCGTATAATCAGGTGGGGAATGATTGTTAACTGCTGAAAACGCAGTATTGCCAGGCATTTGCCAGTTGAATAAAGAATAATTATTAACAACAGCAAATGAAGTCGCCGTAAAGTCAATATCGTTTGAAACAGTTTTATGCGAGTCGTTTATTTTATAAAACTTAAACTCATCGTGGCAGCAACCGCTTTCCTTTTCTGTCATGCCGCATTTGCCACATTTATCATTTCCAGAACCGTACAATTCCATACCAGCCTCATCGCCCATGCAATAGTGCAGTTGCAAGGCAATTCCTGAAGAAACAGCCATGTAAACAAAAGCCAATATGCCGATATAGATTTTTTTCATCTGCACACAAATTTACAACAGAAAACTATATATGCAATAGCAATCTGCTATTAAGGGCAACACTTTAACATCTATTCAATATGTAAATTATGCAAACAGTAGTTAGCTCATTGCTTATTGCCCATTGCCTATTGCGAATTGCTTATTGCTTATTGCCAACTGCAAATTGCAAACTGCAAACTGCTCATTAATTCACAAATCCCCACTGTATCCCAAATCGTAAAATAAAGCCCTGGGTAGGATAATGCGCTGCGGCAAAATTATTATGGGTAAATCCGAAACCGTTTGAGAAGCTGATTGTATTCAGGTTTTCGGCCCGTATAAAAGCGGTGAAAGATTTAATACGGAAATGAAAAAAAGCGCTGATATCGGGCAGATTTTTTAATTTAAAAGTATCCTGTGGGGTAAACTGCCCCATCACCGGCGAATAATTATAAGCTTCAAAAGGGGTAAAATAACGTACTTCAATGCCGGTACTTAAATTGAGGTTTTTATAGAATACACCCTCGTAAGCAAGCCGGTTTCTTGTAAAAAGTAATGGTACTTTAACTGGCGCACCGCCATCTGTTTGCTGAAAAGTTATATCTGCATACAGGTTCCATCTTTTAGTGAGTTTTATTTTTTTTGATGCGTAAACCTGCAACAGGTTAATAACCTTACTGCTTTGAGCAGTATGGTAATAATCGCTAAAATAACTGAGGTTGGTTATTAAATGATTTTTAAAACCCAGGTTAATAAAACTGTTTTTGGCATCGGCTCCAAAAGAAATAGTATTTTCTTTTTTTGTAAGCCCTGCATTTTTAAAATTAAAACTTGATGCGTTATCAAAAATAAAAGAAGGAGACCTGTTTACGTTTTTAAAGAAAAGCCGCAGATCGCCCAATTTATTACTGATATGCCGGGCAATTGTTGCGTAAGCACTGTAATCACCAGCGTTTAAACCATTAATATAAAACTCGCCTTTGGCCAGCACATCCCAAAGTTTATTGCGTGTTTTATTCCTGTACTCGCCATGAATAACAAAGTTGTAAAAGTTTTTTGTGCCGGATTTCAGCTCTCCTTTAATATTTTCAAATTTAACACCTGCAGATATGAACTGGCCCGAATTTTTTGTATCCGGAAATTGCAGCAATGTAAAATCATTACCCATCACCGACCATTTTTCCTGCACTAAAAAACTGTCCTTCCCTTTCTTAACTATGGTATCGTACCAGTTTTTATAAATGGCAGAATCTGCCAGGTTATCCCTAAATGTATAATTATAAGTGCTGTAAGTAAAACTATGCTGCGCCCTTAATTTGGGATAAAATAAATACTCGGTTGTAGAATCATTAACGGCAATAGAATCCTTTTTACCAATATCATAAGTTTGGCGCACAAAAAATGTAAAGTCTTTGTAAACATTTCCTGTATTAACAGTTGTATTAAACGGGTTGGCGGTGTAAGCATAATCATTACCTAAATTCACATCAACCGAAAACCTTTGTTTTAAATTAGGGTTGGATAAGGAAGAATCGAACTTTATTCCGCCGTTCTCCGAATTTTTTATGGTGTTACCCAGCATAATAACAAATGCAGCATATCTTTTTCGCTTGCCCTGGTAATTGCTGAAAAGGCGGTAACTTTTATGATTGGTATTTTGATTTACAAAAAAACCCGGAGCGCTTATCAGCCGGTAATCGAATCCAAAACTCCAGTTTGGTTTTGGGCTTTGTGTATGAAACACTTTTATCATTTGCTCTTTACCCGAAGCCAGTTGATAACTCAGTTGCGAAAACGGCCTGTTGGTTTTATAAAATTTAGATTCTTCCAGGGTATAGCGATAGGCATCAAATGCATGAAAACCTGCATCCCAGCCGGGTTTGGTATTGGGGGCATAAATTAATGAGTAGGCAGGGGCTCCGTTATTACCCAGGTACAGGTAAGAAGATGGAACAGAAAAATATTTATCAAAATCATTAATGGTAGAATCAAAGAAAATACTCCGGATAGAATCAAGATATTTATATGTAATGGAAATGGAATCTTTTTTATCATCCCGGTGTACAAAACCAATGCTGTCTTTGCTGCCTGAAGATGAGCCCATATTACCCAGCCGGCCAGATACCTGTTTAATAACATCAGATTCCTGTGCATTAACAAATTGAAAACAAAAGATCAATATGGTGAGGGCAGCAATTTGCTTCATCGGGCTAAACTTATAATTGTGCTATCAGTTCACAAAATAAAGCCTTGAAATTAGGTTCAGCTTCTTTTGCTGCCTGCAAAACTTCTTCATGGGTAATTACATTTTGTTCTTCGCGGATACCAACATCGGTAATTACACTCATGGCAAAAACGGGAAGTCCCATGTGTACAGCGGTAATCACTTCCTGTACGGTACTCATACCTACAGCATCGCCGCCCAGTGTAAGGATCATTTTATATTCTGCACGGGTTTCAAAAGTTGGGCCTGTTACTGCCACATACACACCTTCACGCACTTTAATATTTTTTTCAGCCGCTATATTTTTTACTTTATCAATGAGGTATTTTTTATAAGGTTCACTCATATCCGGAAACCGGGGGCCAAGTTCTTTATAATTTTTGCCGATCAGCGGATTGGGTGCCAACTGGCTGATATGGTCGGTAATGATCATCAGATCGCCCACCTGGAATGAAGGATTTACACCACCCGCTGCATTACTTAACAGCAAAGTGTCAATGCCTAAAAATTTTAAAACCCTGATGGGGAAAACAGTCTGATCAGAAGTATATCCCTCATATAAATGAAAACGGCCCGCCATGGCTACAATCTTTTTGCCGCCCAGCTCTCCAAAAATAAGTTTGCCGCTATGCCCCTCAACAGTACTAACCGGGAAATGTGGAATATCGCCATAAGGTATCTCCTTTTCTATTTGTATTTCGTTTACAAAACTGCCCAGCCCACTACCCAAAACAATGCCCACAGCAGGTTTATCACTGTATTGGTTTTTTATAAATTCTACAGCCTCATTTATTTTATGCATCATATACCTTAATATTTTAAGTGCCAAAGGTAAGGTAAGATATTGTTAGCAAGAAGTTAGGAGTTTTGGGTTTTGTGTTTGAGGTTTTGTGTTACCGGCATTCATACAAATTTCAGCATCGTCCCCGCCTTGGCGGGGCTCACTTGTGCGGCATACCTTTGTGGAACTTTAATCTAAGCGTATCTGAAATCTCCATTTACTGGCTAACTCTTAACACAAAACTCCAAACCCAAAACTCCAAACACTTTCCTATCTTCGTAAAAATTTTTTCATTATGAATCTTCACGAATACCAGGCAAAAGAATTATTGAAAAAATACAACGTTCCGGTGCAGGAAGGCATACCATGCAACACGCCCGGCGAAGCGGAACAGGCTTACAAGCAAATTCATACACTATACGGCAGCAAGTTTGCTGTGGTAAAAGCGCAGATACATGCAGGTGGCCGTGG
>JANNYY010000472.1:0-9554 GCA_031410355.1 Chitinophagaceae bacterium
GCTGGTAAAATATAAAACGGGTGACCCGCTTTTAACTTTTGAGCAATTGCATAACCTGCATGTAAGTAATAACCTGTATAAAGATTTTTATTGTACCGGCACTAACCTCAGCAAACAACAGCTGGAAATATTTTCTTACCAAAATACGCCTTCAATGCCGCTGGCACTGGCTGTGAGAATAAGCGGTGGCGTACCTTTATATTTTGAACCGGTAGCATTAGATAATCAGTTGGAAAAAATTAAAAAAACAGATACCCTTTCTTTTATTAATTATTATGTAGATGGCGGCATGCTGGCCAATTACCCTATCAACATGTTTGATACCTGTGAATCAGGCAGTAATAACGCCTTACTGTGCGATAATGTAAAATTCAACCGGCAAACACTGGGGATAAAATTAGAAAGGCCCCAACAGATAGATTCCTTAAACAACAACAGTACAAAAATCCCGGCATATAATATTAATAACTCTTCCGAATATCTTTATGCCTTTGTGAACCTGCTGATGGAAACACTTAGCAGGAAATACCCCGGGCTGGAAAATGAAATGGGAAGAACCATTTATGTAAGCCAGGGAAATATCTTTTCTAAAATAAAAAAAACAAAGCAACAGGATAAACTGTTGCTTTATACAAATGGCGTGAAGGCCGCAAACGATTTCTTTTTACGAAATCAATAACATTACATTCACCCCGGACATGTAACCCTTTATTATTGTGAATTAATTATTGTAAATTTGGATTATGTCATCAGCAGTAAAAATATTGCCATATTACACTTACGAGGATTATTGTCGTTGGGAAGGCCGCTGGGAAATAATTGAAGGTATCCCTTATGCCATGAGCCCTGCACCTGCTCCCCGGCACCAGTGGGTAAGCTCTAATATTAAATCCGAACTTAGGAATGCAATAAAAAAAACGGGTTGTAAAAACTGCAAGGTTTATGATTTTATTGATATAAAAATTTCGGAAGATACAATTTTACAACCTGATGCAGTGGTAGTTTGTAAAGATATAACCAAGGCATTTCTTGATTTTCCTGCTGCTCTTGTGGTGGAGATCCTTTCACCCTCCACAGCCATGAAAGACCGCAATAATAAATTTACCATTTATCAGTCTCAAAAAATACCTTACTATCTTATTATTGATGTGGAAAAAAATGAAATTGAAATTTATCTGCTTAAAGAAGATGGAAAATACTACCTGGAGAACATCTCAACAAATTTACCTTATACTTTTCATTTAGATTCTGACTGCTCAGCAGATGTACTGCTAAATAATATTTGGGAATAAAATTTTATTTATAATTCTTCTATACTTAATACAAACTTCCTCCAAAAACCTTTTTCAGCAAATCCGTAGTTCTTGCCGCAAAATTATTCCGGATATTTTTTTCTTCCTGGGCTACCAGGTCAAACAATGCATTGGTGGCTTTCATAGTTACAAAACCAGAAAGATCGGGGTTAATCTTTTTAAACACAATGGGCAGGCTATTGTATTTGTTTACCATATCGCTGTAATATTTGGTAGCATTTACTTTATCCAGCGATGCTTTTATTACGGGTAAAAAAGCAGCAGTTAACTGGGCAGTGGTTTTTTCCCTGAAAAAATGGGTGGCACTGGTATCCCCGTTTCTTACCAGTCCTATTGCATCCTGTATGGTCATACTTTTTATTGCATTTACAAAAATGGGTTTTGCATATCCTGCTGCATCTTCGGCTCCACGGTTAATTTGTAAAATTGCTTTATCTACCATGCTCCCTAATCCAATATCTCTTAAAGTATTTTCAACTTTCCTGGCATCTTCAGGAATCAATATTTTGTAAAAAGCATCTTTAAAAAACCCGTCTTCTTTATTTAACCGCAGTACTGCACCAGCTAAACCCTGGCTTAGCGCTTCCTTAATTCCCTGGCCGGCTTCTGTTTCTGTAACTCCCCCGGTCACCGTGGGAAACTGTTTAATAACATCGCAACCATAAAACAGGCTGGAAAATATAATTACTGTAAAAATTCTTTTCATCGTTATTTTTTTAAGTATTCAAAATATAAAAAACTAACTGGCAATTCCAGTGCCAGAAACCCTAAATGGGCAAATGGGGTGTATGCGGTATATTTGCAGCTAAATTTAAAAGCTTAAAGCCATTAGCTTTTAGCCGTTAGCAAAAATCCAGCTAGCTGCTCTCAGCTAACTATTAATTTTATGAGCACACAACATTTATCAGAACAGGAAATTATCCGCAGGGAAAAATTAACCGAACTTACCAAATTGGGAATTGATGCCTACCCGGCAGCACTGTACCCGGTTAACAGCACATCTGTTTACATAAAAGAAAATTATAAAGGCGATTCTAATAAAGACGAGTTTGCAGATATATGCATTGCCGGCCGTATTATGAGCGTTCGTGATATGGGTAAGGCAAATTTTGCCGTGCTGCAGGATTCAGTTGGCAAAATCCAGTTTTATATTAAGCAGGATGATATTTGCCCCGGCGATGATAAAACCATGTATCAAACGGTTTGGAAAAAGTTAATTGACATTGGTGATATCATTGGTATTAAGGGTTATGTGTTTACTACAAAAACCGGGGAAACATCCATTCATGTAAAAGAGTTTTCGATACTTACAAAATCATTACGGCCACTACCAATTGTAAAAGAAAAAGACGGTGAAGCTTTTGATGAAGTAACTGATACAGAATTTCGTTACAGGCAGCGGTATGCCGACCTGATTGTTAACCCGGCAGTAAAAGAAACTTTTATCAAGCGAACTAAAATGGTAAATGCCATCCGTGAATTTTTAAATGATCGTGGCGCTTTGGAAGTTGATACGCCGGTTTTACAATCCATCCCGGGTGGTGCTGCAGCAAGGCCTTTCACTACACATCACAATGCATTGGATGTGCCCATGTACATGCGTATTGCAAACGAGTTGTATTTAAAAAGATTGATTGTTGGCGGCTTTGAATGGGTGTATGAGTTTAGCCGCAACTTTCGTAACGAAGGCATGGACCGCACACATAACCCGGAGTTTACCGTGCTTGAATTTTATGTTGCTTACAAAGATTATGAGTGGATGATGGATACTACTGAACAAATGCTGGAGAGAGCAGCAACTGCAACAAACGGAACTACAAAAGTTTTAGTTGGTGATCCTTCGGCTCCGATCAGGACAATTGATTTTAAAGCACCGTACAAAAGAATTACCATGTACGATGCCATTAAAGAACATACCGGTTTCGACATCAGTGAGATGGATGAAGCAGGCATAAGAGATGCTTGTAAACAACTGCATATTCATGCCGATGAAAAATGGGGCAAGGGAAAACTGATTGATGAAATATTCAGCGAAAAATGCGAAGCCAATTATATACAACCAACTTTTATTACCGATTACCCGGTGGAGATGAGCCCCCTTACCAAAAAACACCGGAGCAAACCCGGCCTGGTTGAGGGTTTTGAACTGATTTGAAATGGTAAAGTAATTGCCATTGCCTACAGTGAGTTGAACGACCCCATTGAACAGCGTGAACGTTTTGAAGAACAAACCAAACTGATGGAACGTGGCGATGACGAAGCTATGTTTATTGATCATGATTTTTTACGGGCACTTGAATATGGTATGCCGCCAACCAGTGGTATTGGTTTTGGGATAGACAGGATTGCGATGTTACTTACTAACCAGCATTCCATCCAGGATGTTTTGTTTTTTCCGATGATGAGGCCGGAGAATATATAAAAATGATTATGCCAAAAATATTTGAATACCTTGCTTATATCATTCGGTTTTACACAAACGATCATTTGCCTATTCATGTACATGTGCAAATTGAACAGCGGGAAAGCAAGGCTGAATTTTTATTTTTGGAAAATGAGATAAAAATCCTCTTTAAAAAAATCAAAGGAAAAGAACCGTTAACGCTTGCAGAAGCAAGAGAAATTTCAGTATTTTTGAAAAAATATATTGACGAAGTAATTGACAAATGGAACAGAGTATTCATACTAAATCAAAAGGTAGACTGCAAAAAAGTAAAAACAAAAATAAAGCGACTGAAAAAATAGCCGTCATGGACGCTGTATATTTAAAAGATTTTGAAATACTACTATACTTTATTAATGGCCAACAGCGAATTGTAAATTTCCTCCCTTTATTTTCAAAACTTTCGGGTGTATATACTAAACACAGCCTGCCGGGAAATTTCAAAAAATTTATTGTAAAAAACGGAAATATTTATTGGGGGAAAGATGAAGATGTTATTTTCCCTGTTGCCAGTCTTTATACAGGCGTTTTTTCTAAAAAGCCAAAAGAAAAAATTTTGTATATCATTTAATAAGCATCCTGCTTTTTTGGAATTCCTGATTTTTTTACAGGTATTACTAACTCCCCCATTCATCATTTTACCCTTTTCATTTCCTCCCAAAAAAACTACCTTTCCTGCCCAATTAAAAAGTTTATTTAAATATGATAAAGTTTGCAAAACACATTACTGCAGTTGCGCTGGTATTGATTTTCAGCCTGGCAACCCAGGCACAAAAAAAAGAGCTTGATAATAATCAGTATTTTAAAAACAACTTTAAAGGTATAACCAATGCCCTGCCTTCGGTAATAAAATGGATTGATGACAGCCATTTTATTTTAAGAAGAGATGGGAAAAATTATGAAATTGATTGTAAAAATGGGGCAGAAAAAGAATATGTAGAAACAAATATTAACAAAGGAACTAAATCAACTACTCCCACAATCATCAGCAAGGGAAACGACCTTTATCTTTCTAAAAACACAGAAGATATTCAGCTTACTTTCGATTCGGCCAAAGAGGTTAATGCAACATTAAGTCCCGATGGGAATTATGTATCCTACACAAAAAAAAACGACCTCTACACGGTTAACCTCAATACAAAAAAAGAAAACAGGATAACTAAAGACGGCAGTGAAACCATTTTAAACGGCTACGCCAGTTGGGTTTATAATGAAGAAATATTGGGCCGCCAGTCGAGGTATCGTACTTTCTGGTGGAGCCCCGACAGTAAGCATATTGCTTTTTTTAGAACGGATGATTCGCCGGTACCCGTTTATACAATAACAGATGGTACGGGTTTGCATGGCTATGTTGAAACAGAAAGATATCCAAAAGTTGGAGACCCAAATCCCGAAGTAAAAGTTGGGCTGGTTGAGCCGGATGGTGGCAATATTATATGGGCCAATTTTAATGATAAAGATGATCAGTATTTTGGCTTGCCGTACTGGAAACCTGATGGTAGTTCTTTACTGGTGCAATGGATGAACAGGAAGCAGGATAATTTAATAATTTACGAGGTAAATGCATTTACCGGGTTAAAAACTGAATTTTATAACGAAAAGCAAAAAACCTGGATTGATCTTGATGATGAAGGGGAACGCATACATTTTTTACAGGACGGAACAGGCTTTATTCTTTTTAATGATGCCACAGGCTGGAGGCATATGTATTTGTACGACATGAAGGGAAATCTTGTAAATGCCATTACATCCGGAAAATTTACTGTTACTGATTTAACCTACATAGATGAAAAGAAAGCAGTGCTGTATTTTACTGCAAGAAGTTTTGAAAATACTGCCAGGACTGATTTTTACCGTGTTAATATAAATGGTAAAAATATGGAGCGGCTTACTGTGGGTGATTTTAATAATTCCATTAATCTTTCTCCTGGGGGCTCCTATTTTGTTGCCACATATAACAATGCAACTACACCCACCAGGATGACTTTGATGAGTACCAAAAGAAAGATAATTAAAGAATTGGGAAATAGTAAAGGCGAAGAATTTGATAACTTCAATTTAGCTAAAACGGAAATTGTACGTGCTAAAAGCGATGATGGTTTATATGACCTGCCTATGAAAATTACCTGGCCGGTTAATATGGATAAGAATAAAAAGTATCCTGTATTGATCTCGATTTATGGCGGGCCAAATGCCGGTACCGTAATGGACACCTGGAGTTTAAACGGCAACCAGCAATGGTATGCCAAAGAAGGATTGATACAGGTTACCATGGATCATCGTGCCAGCGGTCATTTTGGCAAAGAAGGTGTAAATAATATGTACCATAATTTGGGTTATTGGGAAATAAAGGATTACAGCACATTGGTAAAATGGCTAATTGCCAATGGCAATGCCGATGCATCTAAAATTTGTATAACCGGTTTTAGTTATGGGGGTTATATTACCTGTTATGCATTAACCTATGGCAGCGAGGTGTTTACTCATGGTATGGCCGGTGGAAGTGTTACCGACTGGACCTTATATGATACGCATTACACCGAACGTTTTATGGGTACCCCTGCCAATGATCCGGAAGGTTACAAAAGCAGTTCTGTTTTAACACATGCCGATAAATATAAAGGAATGCTGCAGATTGTACACGGCATGATTGATGATAATGTGCATATCCAAAACAGCATCCAGTTCATCAGCAAATTACAGGACCTTAAAAAAGATTTTGAATTTATGCCTTACAGCGGCGGCCGGCACGGATGGAGCGGTAATAAAAATTTGCATTATCAAAACCTGAAAACAAAATTCATTTATAAATATTTACTGGAAAAAGAAGTTCCGAAAACGATGTTGAAATAATTTCACTTTTTACTTTAATGCCCGGCGATTATTAAATAAATTTAAACCGCCGGGCATTTTTATTTTTTTAAGGCAATGCTGCCCGGTAATCGTTCCAATATTTGCAATTTTAAAAATTAAACCTTAATTTTTCTATTAAACAAAATTCAATAAAATGAAATCATTATTTCCAACACGGTTTGCAGAAATACTTTATGCATTTATTATAGGCTTTTTTGGCGTATTACATTTTATGAATGTTGATCTGTTAAGCGGTATGTTACCTGATTATTTACCGGGCGATGGCGTAATATGGATTTATATTACCGGCGTTGGTTTTATAGCAGCGGCCCTGGCTATTCTTATAAATAAATTAAAAACCCCGGCCTGTTATTTACTGGCTGTTATGTGGCTGATCTTTGTTTTTACCATACACCTGCAACCTGCGCTTAACGGAAACCCCTGGGAACTTTTAAAAGACACGGGGCTTGCAATGGCTGCAATAATAATTGGCAACAGAACTTCAAAATAAAAAAGGCTGCCTCTTATGAGAAGCAGCCCCTTAATAATATAACTGGTAAATTACTTCAGTTTCAAATTATAATTGCCCTGGCAATCTCCTTCTCCACTCCATTCGTAAGTACCGCCTGCAGTTCTTGCATACCATTTTGTCCAGCCACTGCCAACACAAACGCCGCCATCCTGCCATGCATTTACAGTTCCTTTAAAAACACCATCTACCCAAACGTAAACGGTATAGCCTGTCCAGTTGTCGAAATTAATACAACAGGTGCCACGAACTTTTTTAGCAGGCTTGGGGGCTGCCACATCTGTTGTGGGCAATTTATACATGGATGCTCCCCTGCTTTTATCAACTTTAGTACCCACAACATCGGTACGTGCTTTTGAACCCTGGGCAAAAGAGGTGTAGCTGAATGACACAAATGCCATCATCAGGGCTAATAAAAAAAACTTCTTCATGATTTTTGATTTAAAGATTAAAAAATTACATTACAATATTAAACAGATTGACGAAATAAAAAAAACATTTAGCTATTTATAGTTTATTAAAAGGCGCACTATTTTTTATTTATTTTCTACTATCCTGAACGGAATATTAAAAGTTGCTCCTTCTGAAGCTTTTACAGTTCCCGGGGTACCACGTGCCTGAAAAGAATTTTTCACCAATGCTTCAAAAGTATTCAGGTTACCCCTGCTATCGGCGCCACGTGTTGTGGCGATGGGTTCCATATTAATTTCATCAAACGAAACAAAAACTTTAAACATTTCAAGTCCGTAAGGTGGCAATATGTCCAGTATATAATCCCTGAAGCCAACTATAGAAGCTCCTCCGGCAACTTTTAGATCGGCAGGAAGAATCTCTACTTTTTTATTTGGCAATACTGCATTTATTATACCATCGGGCTGCATATCAAGAATATTAAAATAGGCCGAACGGCTACCATTATTTTTTATCCATAAAGCCACCTGGTCACCTTCTTTATATTGTGGAATGCCATTTACCAATTTAGATTTTATAAGACTGGTATCCGGTTTCCCATCTACAACCGGCACCAGTATTACTTCAAAATTTATAGCCGGGTTCTTTATCTCATTCTGCAAAAGTTTATACTGTGCGTAGTTTAAGATGGCATCCTTAAGTTCGGTGGTATTGGTTTGTGATACGGCCTTATAAAAATAGCCGTTAGATGCGATTTTTACTGAATCGGATCCATTACCTTTTACGAGGAGAAGTTCCGGAGTTCCTGTAAAAATTGCCAAAGGAAAATCGGCCAGGCCGGTTTTAATACGGGTAATATCGGTAGTAGTAAAATTAGCACTGCCCCTGGTTTTTTCAGTAACAATCTGAATGGGTACAGTTGTCTTAAATATCGGCGCTGTTACAAATACCCATGCTTCTGCAGGTTGTTTTACATCCAGTTCCTTATCCAGTGTTATATCAGCATTAAAATTGCCTGATCTTGTAACGGTACCAGTTGCAAGCAATGCTTTTTTTGCATCTGCTTTTGCGGGATCGTTGGTACCCGACCTGTACACTTCCACTTTTGCACCTGCATCAAGCCCGGCCAGCATACCTGCTTTAACATTTATTAATTTTCCTGTTATCTTTTTTATTTCTACGTAAGGCTTTTGTGCAATAAAAGCGCCGCCAAACAAGGCCCTGTCGGCACCGTTACCTTCAAGTACTGGGTCTTGCCTGGGTACCTTGCTGTTCATAATAGACAAAACTTTTGCGAAAAGGGAACGATAACTGGTAACCTCATCCAGGGTACTCATAGCCTTGCTGACTGCATAAGTTAGTGAGCCCAGCGAGCCTCCATTATCATCCGTTGTTTCACTGTTAAGTTGCTCGGCTTTTGATGCAGAAAATACAATATAAGTAGCCATTTGTTCGCTGGCTTTTACACCCGATTCTTTCTCTTTAAAAACGCCTGCAGTATCTTTTTTCGCAAATTTAGAAGCATCATAACCTTTTGGCTGAAGGGGAGGCTTTCCGCCACGAACATGCCCGGTTCCCCGAGTTCCGCTGCCCGAATGGCATGCATCCATAAACACCACTACATCTCCCTTGGGCCCCAGCTTTGAACGAAGCTGGTTTACCAGCAAGCCAAATTCATCATCCCTGAAATAAGTAGCCTGTTCCTTTTCATAATCACCATTCAGTGTAGGTAAAATGGCATCGTATGGCACTATCGTTTCATCGTAGCCATCTGTTTCATCGTGGTTTTCATTATCGGCAACCTGCTCACCATGAGAAGAAAAATGTATAACCACAATGTCATCGGGGTTTACTTCTTTGATCAGTTCTTCCAAAGCGCTGCGGATACCGGCTTTTGTTGCCTGTTCGTCCTTTACTACTCGTATATTTTCTTCTCATGGCGAGCAGGTTGCCGATAATGATAACCACGATGAAACAGATGGCTACGATGAAACGATAGTGCCTT
>JANNYY010000473.1:0-5975 GCA_031410355.1 Chitinophagaceae bacterium
AATTTACAAAGCATCCTGCAGTAAATTCAATGATGACCATATTTCTACGATGTTGCATTTATTTACAGCTGCCCTTTATTTCAATACAAGCAAGTGGCTAAAAACCATTTATCATTTCCATAAACCGCCTGAACAGTCTAAGGCTACAATATCAATGGTGAAGTATGTAATTTATCAGACCAAAGCATCCTTCAAAAAATAAAATATTTACCATGCTAAAACTAACATCCTTCAAATCTGCCCCATTACTATTATTGTTATTTGCATCAGCATCTGTGCAGTCGCAGGGCATTACAACGCCACGCACACCCAGCCCCGCTGCAGCCATTTCACAAACCATCGGCATCTCAACAGTAAATATAAATTATTCAAGGCCCGCTGTAAAGAACAGGGAAATATGGGGAGCACTTGTACCCTATGGCTGGAATAAACAGGGATTCGGAACAGGTAATTCAGCACCCTGGCGTGCAGGAGCAAATGAAAATACAGTGATCAGGTTTTCTCACCCGGTAAAAGTTGAAGGCAAAGCAACTCCGGCGGGAGATTACGGATTATTTTTTGTTATCAATAAAGATAATACTGGTGAAGTTATCTTATCAAAAGACAGCAGGTCGTGGGGAAGTTTTTTTTATGATCCTGCTCACGATCAGCAAAGATCAACCATACAGTTGCGAACTATTCCCAATACAGACCTACTGACCTATGATTTTATTAACCTGACAAAAAACAGTGGCGAGTTGGTATTGAACTGGGAAAAGAAACAATTCCCGGTTAAAATAGAATATGCAGTGGACGATATTGTAATGGCAAATGCTGCAGAAGAATTAAAAGGCCCTGCAGGGTTTAACTGGCAGGGATTTGCAGCTGCTGCCAATTACAGTTTGCAAAACAAAACTAACCTGGAGCAGGGATTGAAATGGATAGACCAGGCAATAACACAGAATAACAGTTTTGCTACACAAAGCACCAAATCAAATATACTTGCTGCTATGGGTAAAGCAACTGAAGCAGAAAAAATTATGAAAGATGCATTGCCCAATGCAACTGAGGTTGAGATAAATGCGTATGGTTACCAGCTAATGGGCGCCGGTAACAAGGATAAAGCCATTGAAATCTTTGTGCTAAATACCAGCCGGTTTCCTAAAAGCGCCAATGCATGGGATAGCCTCGGTGAAGCTTACTTTACCAAGGGAGATAAAACCAATGCCATTGCCAGTTTTAAAAAATCGCTAAGCTTAAATCCGGCAGCAAATGTTAAAGCTAATTCCGAAAAATTTCTGCAACAGTTAGGAGCAAATTAAAAAATGATGATAGAAATTTAACCTCACCTGAATATGCAGGATAGCTAAACTATGCATTGATTTATCTCAGCGGGTATAAAACCTGTTCCACGTTTTAAATAAAATTTCGTTACTTTAATAAGCTGCGTAAGCAAGCTATTTTAAATAATTAATAAAATATGCAGGCAATAGGAAATACCCCGCTTATAAAACTGGAAAGATTATCTGAACCCGGTTGTGCTGAAATATATGTAAAGTATGAAGGCGCCAATCCTACAGGCAGTATGAAAGACCGCATGGCACTTTCTATGATTGAAGGAGCGGAAAAGCGTGGAGAACTTAAACCCGGCGGAACCGTGATTGAATACACAGGCGGCAGTACCGGAAGTTCTTTGGCAATGGTATGTGCAACTAAAGGTTATAAAGCGCATTTCGTTTCTTCTGATGCTTTTGCAAAAGAAAAATTGCAGACCATGAAAGCATTTGGAGCAGAGCTGGATTTAATTCCCAGCGGGAATGGAAAAATTACTGCATCGCTTTTTGTTGCCATGAAAGAAAAAGTAAATGAATTATGTAAAGCTCCAAACACTTTCTGGACCAACCAGTTTAATAATGTAGATAATAGAAATGCATACCACAATATGGCAAGAGAGATCATCCATGCGCTTGGCGATAATATTGATGAATTTGTTATGGGCGTTGGAACGGGTGGCTGCTTTTCGGGCAATGCCGAAGTGTTTAAAAAAGTTATTCCGGGCATGCGTTGCATTGCTATTGAACCGTTGCATGTAAGGGCACTTTCGGGTGGTAATATTACAGGCACACACAAAATAGAAGGCATTGGAGCTGGATTTGTACCTGCTATTTGCAGGTTAGACCTGGCCGATGAAATCATGGCTGTGTCAGATGAAGATGCCATTGAAACTGCGAGGAGATTGGCAAGGCAGGAAGGTATATTTGCAGGCACTTCCTGCGGGGCAAATGTTTGGGCGGCCATTCAAAGAGCAAGAATAATTGGCCCCGGAAAAAAAATTGTAACTGTTATAGTAGATTCGGGATTAAAATATTTGAATGGCGATCTTTTTAAATTTTAAAAAATTTATTAAACAAAAAAGCAATCACAATCTCTCCATGAACAAACACAATCTCCTAACCAGAAACCTATGTTTCTAAATGCCCATCATCCCATTTAGTTTTAAAAGAATTAAATTAGCAACATGAACCAACCTGAAATAAGGTCTGTTAATGTTACCCGCTATATTGCGCCATTGCGTGAAGGCGGCTCGCTGCCTGCCATTGTAGAAGCAGATGATGGTTTTATGTATGTATTAAAATTTCGTGGCGCAGGACAAGGCGTTAAAGCACTGATAGCAGAATTGATTGGCGGCGAAATGGCAAGGGCTGTTGGCCTAAGGGTGCCCGAAATTGTTTTTGCAAATATTGACGAAGCCTTTGGCCGCACAGAACCTGATGAAGAAATACAGGACCTGCTGAAAGCAAGTGTAGGATTAAACCTGGCGCTGCATTATTTATCCGGCTCTATCAGTTTTGACCCCACAGTTACCACTGTAGATGCAACGCTTGCTTCACAAATTGTGTGGTTAGATTGCCTGCTCACCAATATGGACCGCACAGTGCGTAATACCAATATGCTGTGGTGGCATAAAGAATTGTGGCTGATAGATCATGGCGCCTGCCTGTATTTTCATCATAACCCGCAAAACTGGCAGGAGCAGGCTTTACGGCCATTTACATTGGTGAAAGAACATGTGTTGCTTAAGCAGGCAACACAATTGCCGGCTGTTGATGCCGCCTTACGTTCTATTCTTACCAATGACCGCATCAGCTCTATTGTTGATCTGGTTCCTGGTGAATGGCTGGCTGCTGATACTTCATTTCAATCAAACGAAGAGCACAGGCAGATGTATGTTCAGTTTTTAGAAACCCGTTCAGCAAATTCAGCAATTTTTGTAAATGAAGCCCAGTATGCAGCAAACTCACTTATTTGAATATGCCGTTGTTCGCATTGTACCAAAGGTAGAGCGGGAAGAGTTCCTGAATGTGGGCGTTATACTGTATTGTGCCAAACAAAATTTTTTGCAAACATTATATACTTTACATGAGGAACGTTTACAAATTTTTTGTGCCGGAATTGATAAGCACGAAATGCTGCAAAACTTACAGGCATTTGAGCGCATTTGTGTTGGGGGCAGTGGTGCCGGGCCCATTGGTATGCTGGATATAGCTGCCCGTTTTCGCTGGCTAACTGCTACCCGCAGTACCATACTGCAAACTTCAAAAGTACACCCTGGTTTTTGTATAGATCCGCAGGAAACCCTTACCAGGCTTTATACGCAACTGGTGTTATAATAATTTAACCATGGATTTGTTCAATAACGAACCAATAAGTTCAACAAATATCTTACCCAAAGACGGCACGGTAAATTATTATGGAAAAATATTTTCATTGGCCGATGCCAACCGCTATTTAAATAATTTACTCAGCAGCATTGAATGGAAAAATGATGAAGCTATTATTTTTGGAAAAAAGATAATCACAAAACGTAAAGTGGCCTGGTATGCAGATACTAATTTGGAATATACTTATTCCAATATCACCAAACGGGCTTTACCCTTTACAAAGGAATTAGTTGAATTAAAATCCATCATAGAATTAAAAACGGGTGAGCAGTTCAATTCCTGTTTACTCAACTTATACCACACAGGCGATGAAGGCATGGCCTGGCACAGCGATGCCGAAAAAGATCTGAAAAAAAACGGTGCAATAGGTTCCTTAAGTTTTGGAGCAGAACGAAAATTCTCTTTCAAACATAAAGAAACCAAAGAAACGGTTTCAATAATTTTAGAGCACGGCAGTTTATTGGTAATGAAAGATGATACGCAAACCAACTGGTTACACAGGCTTCCACCCACAAAAAAAACTAAAAGCCCAAGGATAAATTTAACGTTCAGGACAATTGTAAAATAAAACTTGTAAAAGCCGGGTCACAACAGGTTATATAGTTAACTTTAACCTTACCTCAAAACGCTAAATTGATCAGCCTGCGTAAGTGCAGGTATGTCAAGCTCACAATCGACCAGGCAATTTATAATATTTTATCATCACCAATACCGGCATTATGAAAAAAAGTATTTACCTAACCATCATTTGTTTTGCACTCGTTCTTCAAAACAAACTTTTTGCGCAGGGCTTTAGTATCAACACAACGGGGGCCACACCTGCCACCACCGCCATACTTGATGTTGCCAGTACCAGCAAGGGCCTGCTTATTCCAAGGATGACGGCTGCCCAGGCATCAGTTATCACAAGCCCGGCTACTGGCCTGCTCATTTATATAACCGATTACCCCAAAGGCTTTTACTACTTTACCGGCCTCGATTGGGTTAAATTTATTACCACCGATGAAACAGGCAGTGTTCCCATAAACCGAACCAACGCCCCTGCCGACCCTTCGGCTATCCTGCATATTCAACCAAGCGGAGGTATTAACAAAGGGCTTTTAATTCCACGCCTGTCTGCGGTAGAAATAAATGCTATTGCAAATCCGGCCACAGGCCTGCTGGTTTACAATACAGATGCCCAAACAGGCTTTTACTATTATAACGGTGTTGACTGGGCAAAATTTCTTACAAAAGACCAAAACGGCAATGTGCCGATAAACAATTCCAATGCAGTTGCCGATCCTTCGGCAATATTACATATTCAACCCGATGCCGGACTTCCCAAGGGCCTGTTAATTCCCCGGCTAACTGCAGCTCAAACGAGCGCCATTGCAGCACCGGCAATAGGTTTAATGGTTTACGTCACTGATTCTCCTGAAGGATTTTATCATTATTCCCCCGGTGGCTGGGCCCGATTTTTATCAGAAGATGGATCAGGAAATGTGGGCATAGGTTGTGTAATGCCGCAATATAAATTGCATGTTATAGGTGATATAGCGTCAAGCGCCACGGTAAGGGGTCTTAATGTTTTTGCAGTGGGGGCTATTACTGCCTGCTCAGATGGACGTTATAAAAAAAATATAGAACCCATGAAAAATGCCCTCAGCCACATTATGCAAATGGAGGGGGTAACGTATAACTGGAAAACAAATGAATTTCCCGCAAAGCATTTTTCAAATACCCTGCAGATCGGTTTCATTGCGCAGGATATGGAAAAAATAATACCACAGGTTGTAATTACCGACACAGATGGATACAAGGGTATTGATTATGCCAAACTGGTACCGGTTTTGGTTGAAGCCATCAAAGAACAACAAAATTTGATTAACACACAGCAGATAAAGAATATTGGTTTACAAACCCAGATAGAGGAGTTAAAAACAGAAATGACATTGGTAAGAGCGGCTTTAGGTTATAAGAAATTCTGTCTTTAAAACTGACAAAATTTTATAATCCCCGCGACAAAATTTCATTTTTTTGAAGTACCAAAACCAGTGGCACAAAACTTGATTTTCTCTTTTTGAAATTTATTTTTTAACCAATTAAAAAGGAGGTAATTATGACAGTTTTAAAAAGAAATGGAAGCCTGTTAAATCCATTACCAATGCTTTTTGATGATTTCGTTAACCGGGATCTTTTCAACTGGGGAAATTTAAATTTTTCTGACACCAACACCACTATTCCTGCAGTTAACATTAAGGAAACCGCGGGACATTATGAAGTGGAGGTAGC
>JANNYY010000474.1:0-4475 GCA_031410355.1 Chitinophagaceae bacterium
TCGCAAACTTTGCCAAAGTTAATAATACCAGGTTTTTCTTTTTACTGCCTCTATCTTACCGGTTTTAATAAACCTGGCATATACTATCTCCTGATATTCAACAGATAGTATAATGCGCAAAAAAAAGTGTTCAAAATTCGCCACTTTATCAGGCTTAGCACGACCTTTAAAGAAATAAATCTCGATACCGTGAAAACATCACAACTAAAAAAGATCCCTTGCTTTAAACTAATTGCTATTTTTTTATGCGTTACAAGTTTACAGCCGGGTGCCAATGCACAAAGCCTTTCGGTTAATACAACAGGTGCTACTGCACACCCTTCTGCGATGGTAGATATAAGCAGTTTAAATAAAGGCATGCTTATCCCAAGGATCAGCTTAACTGATATAAATGATGTGGCCACCATAACTGCACCAGCCACCAGCCTTATCGTATATAATGCAAATGCATCCATTGTTGGTGGTAGCGGGTTGGGCTATTATTATTTTGATGGTACCAAATGGATAAAAATGATTGATGACGGCACTCCCAAAACCAGTTGGGATATTACAGGAAATGCAGGAACCGTGGACGGTATCAATTTTTTAGGCACAACAGATAATGTGGCGCTCAGCTTTTTAGTAAATGGCCAGGGAGCCGGGAGGATAGACCCCAATGGCCCGGTATTTTTTGGTTACCAGGCTGGTTATGTTAATACAGGTTCATCAAATACAGGTATTGGGTTTCAATCACTTTATTCAAATACTGCTGCTAATTTTAATACAGCTGTTGGTAACAAAGCCATGTTTTCTAATACAACAGGAGCTGAAAATACTGCAATTGGTACCCAGGCATTACAAGCTAATATTAACGGGCAATACAATAATGCACTTGGGGTTAATGCTTTATTCTCTAATACCAGCGGACAAAAAAACGTTGCAATTGGTAACGCAGCGTTGTTCAACTTAACTTCAGGCAGTTTTAATATTGCCATAGGACATAATGCATTACTCAATGATATTTCCGGAACCGAAAATATTGCTATTGGAGTTAATGCTTTGAGTAATACAATTAGCTTCGCAAATGTAGGTATCGGTTCAGCAGCCCTAACGGCTAATATTACAGGAAACTATAACACTGCTATTGGCTACATTTCTCTTTTTAGTAACATAGATGGTGTTGAAAATACTGCTACAGGAGCTAATTCAATGAAAGAAAATACAACAGGGGACCATAATACTGCAAATGGATATAAAGCTCTTTTTGGTAATACAGATGGTGATGACAATACTGCTGTTGGATCAAACGCTCTTTTCAGAAATATCTCAGGTAAAGATAATACTGCTATAGGATACCAGGGATTGATGAATAATATATACGGCATTAACAATACAGCCGGTGGAAGTCAATCATTACTGAATAACGAGTTGGGCTCTTATAACACAGCTATTGGTGTAAAGGCACTTTATTATACCTATAATGCTAATTACAACTCGGCCTTGGGTTTTAATGCCCTGTATTCGAATGTTACAGGTGCTGAGAATACAGCAACTGGTGCGCAGGCGCTATATGCTAATACAGGTTCAAATAATACAGCAGATGGAGTGAATGCATTATATAGTAACACAGCTTCGAATAATACAGCATCTGGTCATGCTGCACTTTTTAGCAATACTACCGGTATTCAAAACACTGCTGTTGGTGTTAATGCACTTTATTCAAATACCTCTACCAGCTATAATTCTGCTTTTGGTAATAGTGCATTATATTCAAACAGTACCGGCACCCAAAACGCTGCCTTTGGAACCCAGTCACTCTTTTCCAATATCAGCGGCAGCTATAATACTTCTACCGGTGTAAACTCGCTTTACTATAGCACAGGCAGTTATAACACAGCCAACGGTTATATTGCACTTATCACCAACAACAGTGGCAGCTACAACACTGCCTTGGGTTACAATACCGGGCCCAATGGCGGAGGCTATTCTAACACTACATGCATAGGAACCGATGCTACAGCAACTGCCAGCAACCTGGTACGAATTGGGAATATTTTTGTTACTTCCATTGGGGGCTTCCAGAATTGGACGAATATTTCCGATGGCAGGATCAAAGAAGACATAAAAGAGAATGTACCCGGTTTGAATTTTATTAACCTGTTGCGCCCCGTAACCTACCGCTTAAACCGCGATAAAATAAATGAAATGAGTGGACTGAATGAACGCAGAAAACAAATTACCGACAGCGCTAAAAGTAAAACTGATATACCCGAATTTCTTACCGGGGATAAATATTCTGATATTACTACCGGCTTTATAGCACAGGAAGTTGAAGCATCTGCTAAAAAATTGGGTTTTAATTTTAGTGGTGTAGATAAGCCTAAAAACGACAAAGATTTTTATGGCTTACGCTATGCAGAGTTTGTAGTGCCCTTGGTAAAAGGTATGCAGGAACAACAGGTTATTATTGAAAACCAAAATAAACGGATTGATAAATTAGAAAAGCTGGTAAAGGAATTAAGTGAGAAATTGAAATAATCATACTTTTTTAAAACCATTTCTAACATTGCCAGAGTTTAAAACCTGGGCAATCTTGTTTTAAATAATATTAACCTCACGCTCCAGCATTACCCCAAATCTTTCTTTCACACTCTGCAAAATCTCTTCGCTTAAATCAAATAGCTCACTGCCTGTTGCATTGCCATAATTAACCAATACCAAGGCCTGTTTTTCATGGCAGCCTGCATCACCTTTTCTAAATCCTTTCCATCCCGTGTACTCTATTAACCAACCTGCAGCAAGTTTTACATTTCCATTTGGTAAAGCGTAACCAACAATACCCGGAAACATTCGTGTTAATTCGTGAAATTGGTGGCTACTTATTTCAGGGTTCTTAAAAAAACTTCCTGCATTCCCAATTAAAGCCGGGTCAGGTAATTTACTGCTGCGAATATTTATTACTGCCTGCGATACGGCTTGCAGGCTCAAATTTTTTACACCCATTTTTTCCAGTTCCTGGCCAATAGCGCCATAAGAAATATTGTAACCAGGAATACGGTTCAGGCGAAAAGTAACATCAGTAATTACAAACTCATCTTTAAATTTTCTTTTGAATACACTATCACGGTATCCAAATTCACAATCGTTCAATGTAAAATTTATGATGCGTTTATCACGGATATGGTATGCTTCCAGCGAATAAAAAACATCTTTTATCTCTGCCCCATAAGCTCCTATATTCTGCATAGGCGATGCGCCCACATTGCCCGGTATCAGGGAAAGATTCTCTACTCCTGCAAGTCCGTGTTGAAGGCAGTACAAAACAAACTGGTGCCAGTTTTCTCCTGCCCCTGCCTGCACATAAACATGATGCAAATCTTCCTTAATTGTTTTGATGCCCTTTATTTCATTTTTTAAAACCAACCCGTTAAAATCTTTGGTAAAGAGGATGTTGCTGCCGCCGCCGAGAATAAGCGTTGATCGTTGTTGGTTGTTCGTTGTTCGGTTGTTAAATTCAAGCAGTTCGCTTAATTCATCAACCGAATTAAATTTAGCAAATAGATTTGCATATACACTGATGCCAAATGTATTGTACTGTTTGATTGATATATTTTCCTGCACCTGCATATTAAGTAAATAATGTGGGCAAAGCTAAATAGAAATTCTTATTCGAATGGAGCGTCGCCATTGAAGTTCAACCAAGGAACAAACGTTTGGTTCAAAAAAATATAAAATAGATCTTGGCTCCATTCTTCCAGTTCCCTCTCTTTGTGAAAGACCTCTTCGCTTCTATCTTCCAGATTTCCTCCCCCTTCGGGGTTCCTGCAAAGGAAAGAACGAAGTTCAGAGGGGGCCGGGTTGGGGCTGGGCTTTTACATTTTATCTACATCAGCCACCACCAAAACACTCTTAAAGATCTTCTCCCCTGTTACAAAATTAATATGATTTCTTATAGCAGCTTTATATCGCAAACTCATGCCCGGTTCTTTGGGCAGCTTAATTAAAATTTCCATTAAATACTGGTTACGAATGCGGTTTACAACAGGTGCTGCCGGGCCCACAATAAAATTTTTCAGATCCTGTTTTAATAATGCAGTTAATTTTTCAGCAGCAGCGCCAACAATATTTTTATCCTTGTGTTTTAAAGTTAACAAAATAATGCGGCTGTATGGTGGATAAAAAAACTGTTTCCGGTTTTCGACCTCCATATTATAAAACTGTTTATAATCGTGCTGCTGCACCAACTGCAGCACCGGGTGCTTTACATTAGTTGCCTGTATGATCACTTTGCCCTGCTCCATTTTTCTTCCGGCCCGACCACTCACCTGCTCCATCAACTGAAAGGCCCGTTCATTAACCCTGAAATCGGCAAAGGCCAGTAAACCATCTGCATCTAAAATACCCACCAAACTTACTTTATCAAAATCCAGGCCTTTAACCACCATTTGTGTACCCACTAAAATATCAAGCCGGTGCTGCTCAAACATCTGGATCAA
>JANNYY010000475.1:0-5060 GCA_031410355.1 Chitinophagaceae bacterium
GATAAAAAGACTTTTGCCAAAGAACTTTCCCGGGCCATTAAACAATATGATGTAAACCTGGGACTGATGATGACATTCGGGTACCTTCTTCCTGCTTCTGTTTACGATCTTCCGGCAAAGGGTTTTTTTAACGTGCACCCCGGGCCGCTACCAGCCTACCGCGGTGCTGATCCCGTGTTCTGGCAAATAGTTAACCGGGAAGAACAGGCAGGGGTTAGTATTCATAAACTCGACGCGGGGTATGATACCGGCCCGCTGGTACTTACACAAAAGATCAAAACAACACAATCAGACAGCTACGGGATTTTGAATTCCAAACTGGCAGCATTGGCAGCGGGTATGGTGAGGGTGTTGCTGAAACTCGCTGCTTACGACCTCAAGATACCTTCAAAATCACAGCCGGAATCAACTGTTTATTATGCCCGGCAAGGGGCAAACGAAGTCACCATCAATTGGCAGGAAATGGATGCAGACAGAGTAATTGCACTGATCAATGCCTGTAATCCCTGGAATAAAGGGGCTGTTACGAAATTCAATAACAGGATACTCAGGATACTGGCAGCCGAAAAACACCCAAACCCTCATGTTATCGCAAAAACCCCGGGCAGCATAAGTGTACTGGAAGATAAAAGCATACTTGTGTCAACACTAAATAATGAAGTACTGAAACTGCAAATCATTTATGTTGATGAGGGCTTTTTAAAGGCTTCCTGCTTATTAGATATGGGATTAATCTCTGGTAGTTGCTTTGCATGATGCGTTATGCATTTTGTAATTTTTCAAGATGTGAATACGTGTTTTTTTCGAATTTGTTATAAGCTTTAAACAATATTTTTTTAAATATGAAGTAAATAAAATCTGTTGAATTACTTTTTTGTGAAACAAGGTGATTCACAAAAAAATAATTTGCTTTTAATACTTTTTAATACTACTTTTATTCACGTAATGATAAATTTAAACATTTTAATTACAAGCATTTAATAATAATACCAAAACTTTTTTTGCTTCTTTTAAAAACTCACTATCCCGACTAAAGACCTCCCTATATCTTATTTAAGCCAATCTTTTCATCTTGACTGACGAATTGGTTGATCTTTGCTTTGTTATTATGACTCTGTTTATTATTTAATTCCAAACTATATATTTATGGCACAACCTTATGTTGGCGAAGTAAGAATGTTTGCGGGTAATTTTGCGCCCGCAGGCTGGATGTTTTGTGAGGGTCAGTTACTTCCTATCTCCGAAAATGAAACCCTTTTTCAATTAATTGGAACTACCTATGGTGGTGATGGTCAAGTAACATTTGCATTACCCGATTTGCGTGGGCGTGTTCCTATACACCAGGGACAGGGTCCCGGACTTCAAAATTATACTCTTGCGCAAACCGGGGGAGTAGAATCTGTTACGCTTACCCAAAACCAGGTACCCATACATACCCATGCACCTGTGGCATCCAATACTGGTGCCAGTGATAGTCCCGCTAATAATTTCTGGGGCAATACTACCACCGGCAAACCTTTTAGTCCAGCCCCGCCCACGGTTCAGATGAATGCAGGAACAATCACGGCAATGGGTGGCAGCCAGCCGCATGACAACATGATACCATTCCTTTGTGTAAGTTATATTATTTCACTATTCGGTATTTTTCCTTCGCCCTCATAAATAATAATCTGAAAGGAGTAATACAGAAATTATTAAAAACTAAAACTTTTATACGATGGCAGAACCTTTTTTATCCGAAATAAGAATTTTCTCCTTTGCTTTTGCACCACAGGGCTGGGCCCTGTGCAACGGGCAACTGTTACCCATTAACCAGAACCAGGCATTGTTTTCTTTATTAGGAACAACGTATGGGGGTAATGGACAAACAAATTTTGCATTACCCGAATTGCGTGGCCGTGTACCCATGCATGTTGGTGGAGGGTTAACCTTAGGGCAAAAGGCCGGGGAAGAAGCCCATACACTTATTACATCAGAGATGCCTGCGCATACACACCAGGCTAAGGCCAGCGCCAACGGCCCCACCGTAACACCGCCTACGGGTAATTTCTGGGCAAGTAATACCGGTTTTACCGCCTATGGCACGGCGGGCAATACCTCCATGTCACCCCAGGCAATAGGTAATATAGGTGGAAGCCAGGCACACGAAAACAGGTCACCGTATCTAACGCTTAATTATTGTATAGCCTTACAGGGCATATTTCCATCACCTAATTAATTAAAAAAGTAAAAACTATTTTATGGCAGATCCATTTGTAGCAGAAATCAGGATATTCCCTTTTAATTTTGCCCCCAGGGGTTGGGCATTTTGCAACGGGCAAATTTTACCAATCTCCCAAAACACAGCGCTTTTCTCCTTATTGGGAACAACCTATGGTGGTAACGGGCAATCAACTTTTGCGCTGCCCAACCTGCAGGGCAGTGCGGCCATGCACCATGGGCAGGGCCCGGGCCTTTCTCTGCGTGATTTAGGGGAGCAGAGTGGTACAAATACTATTACTTTACTTATAACAGAAATGCCTGTTCATACCCATACTGTTAATGGCAAAGTAGCGGGCGGCATTGCCAACCCCACGGATATGGTATGGGGTACTTCCAGTGCTGCCAAGGTTGCGGCCAATTTTTATGCACCTGCGGCGCCTGCTCCTGTTAATATGAATGCAGGGGCCCTGGCTCTTGCCGGCGGAAGCCAGCCCCACAATAACCTGATGCCTTATAACACGCTTAATTTTAATATTGCCCTGCAGGGGGTTTTTCCGCCAAGAACATAGCAGAAAAAATACGACTTAGAATTTTGCAATATCTTTCAAAAAACCGACCCCCGCTTATCATTGATTAATTTTTAAAAAAATTTTTATGCAAAATTTCTACAACAAAAATTTAGACGTTAAAGGTTTTACAAAGAGCGTTAAAATTTTTGCAGTACTTTTTTTTACAAGCTTACTATCTGTAACAGCAGTTGCTAATACTTATGTGCCAAACACATTTACTGACCCAGTCATTACTACGCTGAATAATGCTACCGGTGCAATTAATGGAGGGGCAACAATCTCTCTTCGGTCTGCACTAATGGCAGCGGATAACTTAGGAGGAACTCATACGATTACATTGGGAAACGGAACCTATCTTTTGGACGGAACCGGAAATTATGTTATTGGCGCAGGTGCAATTACCTCCAGAACTATTTTTTTTGGATTTACTTCACAGAATATTACTATTAATGGTAATGGGCCTGCAAATACTATCATCAATATGGCCGCTGCAGGCAGGGATCGCATTTTCACAATCAATTATGATGGAACGACCAATAACGTTATAACAACTATCAACGGTGTAAAATTTACGAATGGGTATTTGACTTATGATACCTATGGAGGAGCAGCTATTTATGCAGGTCCTGTTAGTACCAACATTCAAACTCTTGCAATCAATAATTGTACTTTTGATAACAATATTTGTCCCTCCAGTACGCCTGTTCCGGGCAGTGGCGGTCTTGGTGGAGCCATTAATATGTTCCAGGGTACCTTAGATATTGATGGCTCTACCTTCTCCAATAATAAAAGTATTGACGGAGCCGGAGGCGCAATAATTTATCAGCTTTATAATAACACGGGTGGTAACGGAGTTATTGATATAACCAACTCCAACTTTACAGGAAATATTGCCGGTGAAAATGGAGGTGCTATAAACTTTCTGTCGCAAGGTTTTTTGCTGCCCCAAACGTTTGCTGTTAATATCAGCAAGAATACTTTTTTTAATAATACAGCACTACTTGGTGGCGGAATTTTTGCTAATAACAGTGTCAATGTTTCGGTGCCTTCCATTAATTATAACCGTTTTGTAGGCAATATCAGCACATCAAATGCGGCTTCCAGCGGATTGCATTTTGCAGAATCAGTAGGAAGTGTAAATGCCGATAATAACTGGTGGGGTTGTAATACGGGGCCAACGGCTGCACCCTGTGATCGTGCAGGCGGAGATGTTGCAGGAGGCGGCTCATTAATTTTAACCAAATGGCTACAGCTAAAAACTACGGCTTCACCCAATCCAATTTGTAATACACCTGCAGGCCTTGGCAATACGAGCACGGTAACTGCAAGTTTTCTCTCCAACTCCTCAAATGAAGCAATTGCGGTATCAAATCTTTCTGCTTTAATTGGCAGAACAGTAAACTGGGGACCCACAACTTTGGGCAGTCTTTCGGCGCAGCAATTATCAATCCAGGCAAGTGGAACTGCAACAGCAACATTTACTTCAAACGGAACAGGTGGTACCGCAACGGTAAATACTGAGGTAGATAATGTACCCACTAACGATGCCGTAGCCAAGGCATCTATTACAGTTAATACTTTACCAACAGTTACCAGCCCTGCTAATTTTACAAGCTGTGTTGGTGGTACAGCAACCTTTACATCAACGATAACCGGCACACCTGCGCCAGCAATACAATGGCGTATAGGTGCAGTGGCTCTTGTAAATGGCATCCAGGGTTCTGGTTCTACAGTTTCAGGCGCGACAACGAATACGCTAACTATCACCAATGTGCAGGCAGCCGATGCTTCGGCCAACTACAATGTGCAGGCAAGCAATCAATGCGGATTAGCTACTTCTGCCAATGCAACACTTACGGTGAATAGTGTTACCGGCGGAACCGTAGCAGCAGACCAAACGATCTGTTCCGGTGGAGACCCGGCAGCATTTACTGAAACCCTGGCATCAACAGGCAGCGGTGCATTAACTTATCAGTGGCAGAGCAGTACAACAAGTTGTGCTGCGGGCTTCAGCAATATAGGAGGAGCCACAGCCACAACATACGATCCACCTGCAGGCTTGTTAGTAACTACTTTTTACCGCAGGGTAACAACAAGCACACAAAATGCAGTACCGTGTACCGCTAACAGCAATTGTATAACCGTAACAATAAATGATGTAACCGGCGGAACAGTAGCAGCAGATCAAACGATCTGTTCTCCTGCCGACCCTGCAGCATTTACACAAACTGTGGCCTCAACAGGCAGCGGCGCTTTAACTTATCAATGGCAAAGTAGTACCACAAGTTG
>JANNYY010000476.1:0-3903 GCA_031410355.1 Chitinophagaceae bacterium
TCAATAAATGCATCCATAAGCCTTACCGGATTATCGGCCGCCACCTGGTCATCAAGGGTGCCAAAGTAGGTTTGTTTGCGGTTGTTTCCTTGTATAAATTGCATGCAGTAATTTACACAAAATATATACAGGTGTTGCTGCTGTAATATTCACATAGTGTGTATATTTATAGGGCGTGGGTTTTTTCACAAATTCCCGTTGTACGTTATTTGACCACACAAACCTGCATAAACTTTGAAGCTTTTTAGCCAATTTTCATTAAATTTGTATAGTGAAAAAAGATAAAAAATATCACTTAGACTTCATTATAGACAAGTTAACAAACTCTATAGAAAATACTGTATCCGGAGACAGTTTTCAAACAGAAGTTTCAACTTTTACGACAAAAGATTTGAAACAATCCACTAAGAAAAATGGTTGGCAGTTTAATTGGAAACAAGAACTTGCTAATAACAGCAGAGAAGTTTACAAATTGACAATTGTAAACAACCCAGACATAATTCAAGGTTTAATTAGTTTTACAATAAAATCTGACCACATTTATATGGACTTAATTGAAAGTGCACCTTTCAATCTTGGACGAAATAAAATTTATGAAGGTGTAGCAGGAAATTTAGTTGCATTTGCTTGCAAAGTTGCATTTCAACGCGGGTTTGACGGTTTCTTATCTTTCACGGCTAAAACAAAACTAATAGAACATTACGAGAAGACTTTAGGTGCTTATCATTTTGGAAATCACTTAATGATTTTGGAAACGAAAGCATCATCAATATTGTTAGAAAAATATTTTAAAAACGCATAACTATGGGACACATCAAAGAACCAAAAGGTGTAGACTTTATCATTCAGAGCCGACCTTTAACGAAAGCAGAAGAACTTGCAATAAGCGAACACATAAAGAACTATAAGTTGAAAAACAATAATCTTGCTGACAAACCGAAACAAACAGTAAGAAAAGGAAAAGCAAAAGCTCAGTTGGCATAGTTCCGTTCAGCTTGACAAGAAGAAATACGGCGTACAACATTAAGAACAATAGCCGAAAGTCCCCATTAAAAAGCCCCGCATTAAAAAACTGTTAATGGGGGCTTTTGGTTATTGTTTTCGCCGCCGCCTGTGTCTGCGACCAGCGGCGAATAAAATTTTTGCCGGTCATGCAAGTAACCAGGGGCACTTGTGCAGGTTGTTTTATAACAAGTACCAAAAATTCCAGACAGTGTCTGGAAAATTGATTTGGAGCCATTACTCCGGCGTAGGTGTTCCGCTAAGATCTTCGCCGCCGCCTGTGTCTGCGGCCAGCGGCGAATAAATTTTTTGCCGATCATGCAAGTAACCAAAAGCACTTTTATAATCGGTTAAAAAAAATGATTTAAAAAAATTGTTAGCTATTTTAGTAGCGCATTTTAGCGGAAATACAACCAATGCATGCAATACAATAAGCCTGTCTTACATTATATTATTAAAATATGCTTCTTAAAATCGTTGGTATAATTTGCGGCACTAGCATAATATTAAAGAACATCATCCAATATTTTCTTGATAGCTATTCGGTACCAGTTGACGATGAAGGAAATAACTATACTCCTTTTCGGTTAAGTATTTTTCTTCCCTATTTGGGGAAAGTTCCTCACAAACTAAAAAAAGTAAAAATAATTTGTAACATCTGTTTTTATACTTCTATTATATCAGCGATTTTATGTGTGTTGATTTGGAAATTTTACCCGGGTTGACCCTGTATAATAAATGAATTTTTGTGCTGTTGTCCAGTTATAAATTGCATGGCTTCTTTTACACAAAAATCATACAGGGTTTGCAGCTATTTACATTGTGTGTATATTTATAGAGCGGCAGGAGTTTTTTCACAAACTGCCGTTAGCTGCAATTCGACAAGACCGCTTATAAATATTTCAATGCGTCTAAAGAAGATTAATACTTATAACCCCCGTTTATTAACCTTGTTTATCTGGGTGCTATCATTAGCTGGAATTATTTTATGGATATTCCTGATATACTACATACTGGCTATTTTTAAAATGCCTGAAGAAAATCAAAATAAAGCCTTGGCATGGGGCGTAAATATATCACGACGCCTTGCATTTCTCACTATCTCAGTTTCAAGCCTGTATGTACTTATAAGAGCACAGCATACAAGAGCCACCTTATATTTTGCATTGTTTTTTAGTTTTCTATCACTTGGAGTATCATTGAGTTGGTTAATTACCGTTCAAATACTTTCTGAAGATTTAAGGCATGTGGTAAATATAGCTGGGGGTATTTGTATCATAATCTTAGTTCGTTTTATCCAGGAGTTTCCAGGGCAAGTTAACCAAGAACAAATTAAACAAGTATATACAGGTTTTTTAACCCGCAAATTACTGGCTCCAATTTTAGTTTGGCTTTTAAAGCCATTCCGTGTTTGGATCGTACTGCTGCCTTTGGCCTTATTAATTCCTTCCTGGTATGGTTTCGGATTTATGCTCATTCTTCTCACCTCAGGTTTGAGTCTTGGTTATCTCTATATACAATTAAAAGTTAGTAAATCAGCTCTTAAAAACCGTCTTTATTGGTTACTGTGGATGCTTATCGTAATATTTTTCAGTACAGTCTATTCTATGCTGTTAACATTATTTGGTTCAACCATAAGCATTATTGATAAGTACTATTTGCCTATGCTGGAAAACCTGTCAATTCTCTTTGCTTTTATTATGATTGTTTATTTCTCTGATTTGATTGATGCAAAACTTATACTTCGAAAAACGGTTGTTTTTGGAGCTATCATTTTTCTATTTACATTTATTTTCGGCATAGCAGAGCATTTTATTATCCATCAACTATCACACTACCTTCACCTAAACGATGTGTATATTGCCTCCACCTTTGCCTGCGTCATAGGCATGTTTTTTCATCCCATAAAAGAGAAATTAACCCATTGGATGAAGCATTTCGATAAAACGTATGAACGGGGCAAAGAACCATAAAACAAGGCAGATAAATCTTCGCTTCGTTCGTGTATCACGAACCGAAATTATAACACAAAAAAAGCTTCTTAAATAAACAGTTTAAAAGAACGATTTAAAAAAATTGTTTACTATTTTTAATAACGCATACTATCGCAATTTAACTGTTATGCTAAAATACAGCGCCATCTAAACTTCCAATTCTACATGGATAAATTATTAAACTGTTTAAACGAATTAGAAAGCAAGATTTCAAACAGCGAAAGTTTGAACGCAGCCATTTCAAAATCACCTGTTGGGTGGCATATTGAGCACACCCTGCTTACAATTAATGTGATACTTGAGCGGTTAAAAAATTCGGACCCGGATGCTTATAGATGGAAATTTAACCTCCCAAAAATGCTTGTATTCACACTAAACAAAATACCGAGAGGAAGAGCGCAATCGCCTGGCACTGTGCAACCCAAAGACAATTTTAGTATGGAAACTTTAAAGCACCACCTGGATAGTACAAAAAGAAAACTGGCAGAACTACAAAATTTAAAACCAACCAATTATATTGAACACCCGTTTTTTGGCAAATTAAAATTGAAACACACCATTAAGTTTCTTGAAATACACACAAAGCATCATATTCACATCATTAACGACATATTAAAACCAGTAAAATGAAAAGAACAATTCAGCTATCAGCAACAGCACTGCTGTTTGTAGTTATTGTTGCATTTAACAACAATAAAGGGCCTGCACCATTTGATTCAAAATATTTTAATGGAAACTGGACCTACCGTAGTTTATACAATGCCGAACCAAACACGCCTTTTGCTAACCTGGAGTTTGCGCAAGCCGTTATGCGGTTTAAAAATAATTCGGGAGATTCCATTTTTGGTATTTTGGATATGGGCGCAGGCTATGCGTTGAACTTAAGAGGCAAGGTAACGGCCTGCAA
>JANNYY010000477.1:0-10996 GCA_031410355.1 Chitinophagaceae bacterium
AAAGCCCGGTCTGCGCAATCAGCGAAATCTGCGGGCCATTTTTCTTCACTTCAAATTAATTACAATGCAAACAACAACCATACAACAACCTTCTGTAACAAATAAAAGCATAACCGATTTTCTGCCATTACATGGCACCGATTATGTTGAATTTTATGTAGGCAATGCCAAGCAGGCCGCCCACTTTTATAAAACGGCTTTTGGTTTTCAGTCGCTGGCTTATGCCGGCCCTGAGACGGGTGTAAAAGATAAAGTGAGCTACGTGATCAGGCAGAATAAACTGACTTTTGTTTTAACAACAGCCCTACGCACAGATAATTCCATTGCTGACCATGTGTACAAACATGGAGATGCTGTAAAAGTGATTGCACTAAAAGTAGATGATGCAGCAAAAGCTTTTGAAGAAACAACCAAACGTGGAGCTAAAGCTTATTTGGAAACAACTGTTTTAAAAGATGAGGATGGAGAAGTGGTGCTGAGCGGTATTCATACCTACGGCGAAACGGTTCATCTTTTTGTGGAAAGAAAAAACTACAAAGGTATTTTTATGCCCGGCTTTAAAGCATGGAAATCAAACTACAACCCCACAGAAACCGGTTTGTTATATGTAGATCATTGTGTGGGCAATGTTGGCTGGAACCAGATGAACCCCTGGGTTAAATTTTACGAAGAGGTGATGGGCTTTAAAAATATTTTAACTTTTGATGATAATGATATTTCAACTGAATACTCGGCCCTTATGAGTAAGGTAATGAGCAATGGAAACGGGTTTGTAAAATTTCCGATAAATGAACCGGCATATGGAAAGAAAAAAAGCCAGGTAGAAGAATATCTGGATTTTTATAATGGTGAAGGCGTACAGCATGTGGCCATTGCAACCGCCGACATTGTTAAAACAGTAACTGAATTACAAAAAAGAGGTATTGAATTTTTAAATATACCCGGCAGTTATTACGAAACGGTTTTAGACCGTGTTGGAAAGATTGATGAAGATTTACAGCCTTTGCAGAACCTGGGAGTTTTGATTGACAGGGATGAAGAAGGTTACCTGTTACAGATCTTCAGTAAGCCGCTGGAAGACCGGCCCACTTTGTTTTTCGAGATCATTCAGCGTAAAGGAGCACAAAGTTTTGGTAAGGGAAACTTTAAAGCATTGTTTGAAGCATTAGAAAGGGAACAAGATGCCAGGGGCAATTTGTAGCGCTCTTATTAAATAGAAAATTATCCACCTTACATTAACAATGCCGTTAAAACCAATTAGAATCGTATCTTTTTTTGTGTTTGTTCAATATAATTTTTTATTTTACGTTTCATTAAAGTAAACGGTTTATAATTTAATGAGATACTTACACCTGATTTTTTGCCACATATTGTTTTTTATAACAATTGCAAGCGGTAGTTTATTTGCTCAAAATTCATTTGTTGAAAAACAAAAGTCATTTAAGAGCACCGCTACTGTTTTCGAAAAACTTGAAGATTCTTTAAAAAAGCAGTTCGAGGAAAAAAACCTGGTTTGGCCTCCTCAATCGGTTTATATACGGTCTTTTAAATACGACCGTTTATTGGAACTGTGGGTTAAAACTAATACCGAAGATAGTTTTGCCCTTTTTAAAACGTATAAAGTATGTATGCAGAGCGGTTCCATTGGTCCCAAACGTTCAGAAGGCGATAACCAGGTTCCCGAAGGTTTTTATTACATCAATGAGTTTAATCCCCGGAGCAATTATCATTTGGCATTGGGCTTAAATTATCCGAATGTTTCGGATAAAATATTAAGCAGTACGCAAAACCCCGGAGGAGACATTTATATTCATGGTAACTGTGTTTCCACAGGCTGTATTGCCATCCAGGATGCGCCTATTGAAGAGTTATATATTATTGCTTCTCATTCAAGATCAAACGGGCAGGATTTTATTCCCGTGCATATTTTCCCGGTTAAATATGATGTTAAAAAATCGCTGAATTATCTTACAGAATCTATCAAGGGTAACCAGGTTGTTCATAAATCTATCTTAAACCTGAAAGCTGTTTTTGATTATTTTGAAAAGAACAGGCAGCTGCCGCTTATTATGGTTAATAAAAAGGGCGATTACGTAATTAATTAACGCATTAACACCTGTATGGTTTCGGTGGTTTTTTGTTCCAGCACTACAGTTTTTCCTTTTGTAAGTTCCTTTATTTTTTCTTCGGTGTAATGCCTGATGGTTAGCAGGGTAAGATCTTTCTCAATCTGTACGTCAAAAATTACAGAAGCAGCCAATGCGAGTTTTTCAATTTTTTCTGCTTTATCATCAAAACAGTTTAATAAACTAATGGCCCCGTTCTGCGAAAGATTTGGGCGGATCTTTATCGTTGCAAACATTTCATGCAGCAGGCCAAGCGGTTTTTCTTCAACAAAAGAAAAGTCTTTAGAACTTAGCTCCATCAGCACCTGGTTCTTTTTTAAAACAATAACCGGCGGCAGGTTGTGGGCGGGTTTGTTGCTGATGATGGTGCCTGCTAAAGCAGGGTTTAAAAAACACCGCACATGCAGCGGTATGTTTTTATTCTCCAGTGGTTTTATAGTTTTGGGGTGAATTACCTGTGCACCATATTAAGCCATCTCTACAACCTCACGGTAACTTAACGCTTCTAAAATTACAGCATCGGGAAATTCTTTGGGGTCCGCATTCATCACGCCTTCCACATCTTTCCAAATGGTTTGATCTTCGGCATCGAGGATATTGGCAAAGATGGAAGCGCTGAAATCGCTGCCTTCTCTTCCCAAAGTGGTACTTTCATTTTCATCAGTAGCGCCAATAAATCCCTGCGTAATTACAATATCAATATTTTGGAATAAGGGTTCAATATCAGCTTTTATTTTTTGCGTAGTAATGTTCCAGTCAACATAAGCATCTCTAAAATTATCATCAGTACGCACAATATCCCGCACATCAACCCATTTGTTATTAATACCCCTTTCGTTTAAATAAATACTCACTAATGATGTACTTAGTAATTCGCCGCAACAAACTACCTGGTCATAATAGTAATCGTATTCTCTTACCGGTTTATCGTGCAGCAACCATTCTACTTCAGTAAAAAAATCTTTTAACCGGCTCTCGGCCTCTTGCCAGTTTATAGTAATAAGATATTTGAGTGTATTTAAATGCGATTGCTTTACCTGTTCAAACAACTGCAAGGCATCATCTTTTCGTCCTTCAAAAAATGCATCCACCACTTTTTCCAGTGCGTTGGTGGTTTTACCCATGGCCGATATGATGATCAATAATTTTTCTCCCTTAAATGATTCAATGATACCGGCAGTATTCTTAATTCTTTCAACAGTATTGATACTGGCACCTCCAAACTTAAAAACCTTCATAAATTTAATTTGCATATTTGCCAATTTGCAAATTTGCAAATTGAAGTAATGAAGATACACATCACTAATTATTGTTAAATGCTTATTTTTGAATGGCAAATTTAACGCCGCAGCGCATTGGTACAAAATCGTAAAAAAATTGCTTATGAATATCAACCGTAAAATACAAACACTTGATGAATTTACTATTCAGCAATTGAGGGATTTTCCAAACGCCACAGGCGAACTGGCGGGGCTTTTACGCGATTTGGGCCTTGCTGCAAAAAGGGTTAATGTAGAAGTAAATAAGGCCGGCCTGGTTGATATTCTGGGCGATGCAGGTTCTATTAATGTGCAGGGCGAAGAAGTAAAAAAGCTTGACCTGTATGCTAACAACCAGTTTATGGGCGTACTGCAGCATGGCATCAGTTGCGCAGGCATAGGCAGCGAAGAGATGGATGATATTGTTGTTTTTGATGACCCGGTAAGTAATAGAAGCAAATACGTTTGTCTTTTTGATCCGCTGGATGGAAGCAGCAATATTGATGTGAATGTTTCGATCGGCACTATTTTCAGCGTTTTTAAGCGGGTTAGTGAATTGGGAAAACCCGCAACTAAAGCAGATTTTTTGCAGCACGGCGACAAACAGGTTGCTGCAGGGTATGTTATTTACGGCTCATCAACCATGTTTGTGTATGCAACCCGCCTTGGCGTAAATGGATTTACTTTAGATCAGTCCATCGGCGAATATTCTTTAAGCCACCCCGATATTAAATGCCCCGACACAGGAAAAATGTATTCTGTTAACCATGGCAATTTTTTTCAGTATGAAGAGCCGGTTAAACAATATATAACCGCCTGCCAGAAAAAAGATAAAACCAATGGCGGGCCTTACACACAGCGATATATTGGCAGTATGGTTGCTGATGTGCACCGTAATTTAATTAAGGGTGGAATTTTTATGTACCCCGGTACAACAGACAAACCAAAAGGTAAATTACGTTTACTGTATGAATGTAACCCGTTTGCATTTATTGTTGAAAAAGCCGGTGGGCTGGCTACCAATGGTAAAATAAGGATACTGGATGTTGAGCCAACTGAATTGCACCAGCGTACGCCGTTTTTTATTGGCAGTAAATTAATGATGGAGGAGCTGGACGGGTATATAAAACAAACCCCCTCCGCCCCCTAAAGGGGGAACTATGAAGGAGAAGATTTATGCGAAGATTGTGGTTTACAAAATGAAACATCTTTTGTATCATTGATGAAGAGAGTTAATGATGATGTGGAAGATAAAATGGTTGGATATTTTTAAAGTACCGCTCCCTCTCTTTCGGAGAGGTTACTGAGCAGAGCGAAAGTAAGGAATGCAGTATGGGAGGGTGAGGCCGGGGATAAAATAAAAATAGAAAATGAAAACAATCATCTCAGTAAAAAATCTGGTTAAAAATTACGGCTCATTCCAGGCAGTAAAAGATATTTCATTTGATGTTTATGAAGGGGAAATTTTTGGATTGCTTGGCCCCAATGGTGCAGGTAAATCTACCACGCTGGAGATTATTGAAACGCTGCGGCAAAAAACCAGCGGCGATGTTACGGTTTGTGGAATTAACCTGGATAAAGACCCGGACCATATTAAAAAACTAATTGGGGTGCAACTGCAAACATCGGGTTACTACCCGGGCCTTACACTGGTTGAGCTAATTCAATTGTTTGGCGGTTTATATAATGAAACGGTACACCCGCTGGAATTATTAAAGCTTGTAAACCTTACTGATAAGGCAAAGAATAAGTATAAAGAATTAAGCGGCGGGCAAAAACAACGTTTTTCTATCGCCACCACATTGATCAACAAACCCAAAATAATTTTCCTTGATGAACCAACCACCGGGCTTGACCCACAGGCAAGAAGGAATTTGTGGGAGCTGATAAAAGACATCAGGAGCCAGGGCACCACGGTTATTATTACAACACATTATATGGATGAAGCCGAGCAGTTGTGCGACCGTATTGCTATCCTGGATGAAGGAATAATTATATCCCTTGATAGTCCCGATAAAATGATTGACGACCTGTTATCTTCAGGTTTTGAACGGCCCAAACAGGTAAAATCGGCCAACCTGGAAGATGTTTTCATACATTTAACAGGAAAGGAAATAAGGGATGAATAAAAAAAACGTTTATTTGCATCCCGATAGCTATCGGGACAAAATTTTTAATAAAAAATAAATATTAAATGAAAAAAGTATTACTTAATTCTATCTTATTATTATCTGTTACATTAACAGTTACCGCACAAAAGGATACCAAAACGGCCAAGGTTGCTGCAAAGCCGGCGGTAAAGGCCCAGGTAAAAACATCAGCAACTGCAACTTCGCCCCAGTTTAAAAATTTACTTGACAGCTTTAGTTATGCAGCCGGTTTTAATGTGGCCACCAATATGCAGGCCCAGGGCATTAAGGAGCTTAATACAGCCCTGATGAATAAAGGCGTGGAAGATGTATTTAGAAAAAACGCAGCTAAATTAACAACAGAGCAAATTAATGCCTGCATGCAAAAGCAACTTGATATTTTTACTGCAGAAAAAACACTTGTCGCCAAAAGTAAAGGCATAGCTTTTTTACAAGCCAATAAAAAACGTAAAGAAGTGATCACCTTACCCAGTGGATTGCAATACGAAGTAATAAAGAACGGGGATGCCAATTCACCAACACCAAAAGCAGTAGATACGGTTGTTGTAAATTACAAAGTAGCATTGTTTGACGGCGAGGATATTGAAAATAGTTTTAAAAGCGGGCAACCTGCTGTATTTCCGGTGATGGGTGTAATAAAAGGCTGGATAGAAATTTTGCAGTTAATGCACAAAGGTGATCATTGGAAAGTTTATGTGCCCAGCGAACTGGCTTATGATGCCGCAGGCAATGGTCCTTCCATTCCGCCCTATTCAACATTGAAGTTTGAAATGTTGCTGGAAGATATACGGCCTGCTGTTGCTAAAACCCCTGGTCAATAATGAATGAAGATCTAAAATACCCCATAGGTAAATATATAGCTCAGCCATTCTCCCAAAAACTTTTGGGAGAATGGCTGACTGATATTAAAAACCTTCCGCAACATTTGGAAAATGCTATTTTAAATTTAGATGAAGCACAATTAAATTCAACTTACCGTGATGGTGGCTGGACATTGAAGCAGGTGGTACACCATGTTGGCGACAGCCATATTAATGCTTACGTTCGTTTTAAACTTGCTCTTACAGAAAATAACCCTACCATACGGCCTTATGATGAAGTTGCCTGGGCCGAAATGAATGATACCAAAAATTTGCCGGTCAATATTTCTTTAACCCTGCTGCATGCTTTGCACATGCGCTGGTACGAGATACTGAAAAATTTAAGTGAAGCAGATTTAAACAGAACTATCTTTCATCCCGAGCATAAAAAAGAAATGACGCTTTGGTATTTGCTGGGCATGTATGCCTGGCATAGCAGGCACCATGTGGCTCATATTACTTCGTTAAGAGAGAGAATGAAATGGTGAAACTGTTAATAGTTAAGGGTTATTAGTTAATGATTAAGTTGTTAATTTGGAAGCGATGCTCAACCAATTAACAATTAACAAATAACATTTACATGAACTGGAAAAAATTATCTTCAGAATATTTAAGCAAGCACATTTATTTTACTGCCCGAAAAGATGTTTGCGAAATGCCCGGCGGTAAAATTGTTGACCCTTATTTTGTAGTTGAACTGCCCGAAACTGTTTGTGCCATGGCCATAACAGAAGCCAATGAAGTGATATTGGTAAAACAATACCGGCATCCCATTGAAGAAACTATTTTAGAATTACCCGGCGGCTTTATTGATGAACACGAAACCCCGGAAACAGCTATTGCCAGGGAATTACAGGAAGAAACAGGGTACCAGTTTTCTAATTTTGAATATTTGGGAAGGGTAGCGGGAAACCCCGGTGTACTTAACAATTATACTGTTCTTTATTTAGCTACAGGAGGAAAAAAAGTAACTGAACAGCAACTTGATGCCAATGAAGAAATTGAAATAAAACTTTTTTCAATTGCAGCAATAAAAGAAATGCTGATGAATAATGAATTTAAACAGGCTTTACATGTGAGCTGTTTATTTTATGCTTTTAATAAATTAGATGCTGCGGAATAGGTAGTATCCACTTCCGCAATTAGAAATATACTTCCACAAACAATGATAAGATCATTTGCTTTGGCTTTTTGCCTGGCTGCATCAATGGCCACATTTACATTATCAAAACTTTCTCCTTTCAGCTCAAAAGTTTTTGCTTTTTCTAATAATTCAAAATGAGGCATGGCCCGTTCAATATGTGCATTGCAGAAATAGTAATTTGTATCTTTTGGTAAGATGGACAAAATTTTTGTAACATCTTTATCTTTAACCATACCCATTACAAAATGTACGTTGTACGGAGTACGATGGACGAAGGATAGCTGTTGTAAGAGCAGCTTAATCCCATCTTCATTATGCGCAACATCAAGCACGATAGTTGGGTTGCTGCTTATAACATCCCACCTTCCATGAAGTCCCGTAAGTTTTTTTACATGCTTTAGCGCTTCTTTTTCATCTTTGTTTTTAATGCTGAAGCCCTGTTGCATTAAAATACCTTCGGCACATAAAACAGTGCAAATGTTTTTGGTTTGATATAATCCGTTTAAATCCAATTCAAATGATTCGGTAGTATTTTGTTCCCTGTCAGTAACATCACAACTCAGTAATTGGGTGCTGTAATTAATATTGCTAACCACGTATTCATCCTGAGCAAAATAAATGGCTGCATCTTCTTTTTTTGCTTTGTTGATGAAGATGTTTTTTGTTTCAGGTAAATATTCACCGATTATAACAGGGATATTTGGTTTGATGATACCGGCTTTTTCCATTGCTATTTTTTCAAGTGTATTTCCCAATATATCTGTATGGTCATATCCAATATTTGTTATGATGGACAGAATGGGCGTAATGATATTGGTACTGTCTAACCGGCCGCCAAGCCCGGTTTCAATAACTGCAATCTCAACTTTTTCCTTCTCAAAATAATCAAATGCCATCGCAACGGTAAGTTCAAAAAAAGAAGGTTTGATCTGTTCCGAAATGGCTTTAGTTCTTTCTACAAAATCAACAATAAAGTCCTGGCTTACCATTTCACCATTAATTTTTATTCGCTCCCTAAAATCTTTTACATGTGGCGAAGTGTATAAACCCGTTTTATATCCTGCTTGCTGCAGTATGGCGGCTAACATGTGACTGGTGCTACCTTTGCCATTTGTGCCTGCAATATGAATGCTTTTAAATTTTGTTTGGGGATTATCTATTGCATTGCACAAAGCAATAGTATTGTGCAGGTCTTCTTTATACGCAGCTGCGCCAATACGGCTGTACATAGGTAATTGGGCGTAGAGGTAATCAATTGTTTGCTGGTAGGTCATTTAATGTACGATGTACGATGTGTGATGTACAACAGCAAATGTAGGTAAAGCTAAATAGTAGTACAACTTTTGAATGGAGCGTCGCTAATGAAGTTCAATCAGGGAACAAATGTTGGGTCAAAAAAAATCCCACAAAGAAACAAAGTACACAAAGAAATTTTATTGATCTGAATCTTTGTGTTCTTTGCGACTCTTTGTGGGATAAAAAAAATTATTGTACTCTGAAATTAAACGGAACAGTTACTATTGATTCATGATCAGATTTATTGAATTCAATATTGGGTAAATAGCCGCGGATTGCATTTGCATATTTTGAATCAACACTGGTGGAGCCTTTATCGAATGAAACAAATGTACCAATGCCTGATGGCGAAACTTTAATAACAGCGTTAATGGTTGCACGTGGCAGTTCGCCCATAAAAATATAATTATTCACAATCTGGCGGTCGCCTTTTGAAACCTTTAAGCCTCCGCCACCTGTTTTTCCACCGGGTGTATTTCCATAACTATCCGGTTTGCCGTTGGGGCTTCCGGCATCGCCTGTGCCACCGGGTTTATTGCCCTGGTATTTGTATCCATTATCTTCGGTAGCGCCATTACCTGTGCCTCCTTTAGGACCGTTATAACCCGCAATTTTTGGTTTTTGTGGCTTGGGTGCAGGCGTTACTACCACAGCCGGTGTAACAACTTTAGGTGTTGTTTTTATGGGCTTTCTAACGGGTGCAGCTTCCGGGTCTGTGTGCTCATCCGTTTTTATTTCTTCAGGTTTTGTATTATTAGCCTCGGCTGATTGTTGTTGTGCTGCTGATTCTGTTGCCGGAGATTTTTCACCTTTGATCAATGGCTGAACTTCACCGTTTCCTTCTGCCTCATTGCCTATATTAATTTCAATCAAATCCTGTAAAATCATGGGAGGATGTTGTGGCAGTTTCCACGAAACCAGCAACGCAATTAAAAGTATCGCACCACATATTATTGCAGTGTACACAAATGCTTTCTTGTTTTTTTCTGATTCGAATGTTGCTGACATAGTGTTAGTATAATTCATCTCAAAGTTATCTTATTTATATACAAACGCTACAATACCGTGCCGCATTTTAAGATGATTGTTAAGGTTTTAACAATTCAGCAACTGCTTACCGTTAATGACGCATGTTTGCCAGGAGTATGCCGGAAAATATGATAGCCATGCTGGTAATGTGTATCCACGTAAAATCTTCATGCAATATGACTGCGGCTTCCATACTGCTGAAAACCGGTATGAGGTTGCCGAATAAGGCTGTGCGGCCTGCGCCGAGTTTACCAATGGCAATATTCCAGATAAGAAAACAGATGACAGATGCTGCAAGACCCAGATAAAAAATAGAAAAAATAAGATGGCTGTTCCATGCTACAGGTGCAGACCGGTTTACTTCCCATAGAAAAAAAGGAATCAACATTAATGTACCAAAAGAAAAAATAATAAACAGAAAATTGACCGGAGATATGCCGGCAGGTTTTTTCTTTACCAGTGTATTGTACACCGCAAAACAAAATGCGGCTAAAAGCATCCACAGATCGCCGGTGCTGAAATGAAGTGATAAAAGATTTTTAAAATTTCCATTTGACAAAAGAAAAAGTACACCGATAGTGCAAAGGATCATGCCCGCCAGTTTCATCCAGCCAATCTTTTCTTTTAGAAAAATGCGTGCAAATACAATGGACATAATGGGAGAGGATGTTGTGCCTATTAATGCAAGATTGATAGCAGACGTATAATGTGCGCCTATGTAAACAAATGTATTGAATAATGAGACACCGGTAAGCGAAATCCAAAAAAGATAATGCCCCGATTGTTTTACTACTTTCCATTGAGCCCTGAACTGTTTAAAGGCAAACGGAAAAATTATAAGAGCTGCAATAAACCAGCGATAAAAATTAAGGCTGATGGGAGGTATCTCTTTATTTACGCCTTTTGCTATGATAAAATTTCCTGACCAGATGAAAGCTGCCAGAACAGCAAGACCAATACCGGCGTAAATATTTTTTGACTGTTTAGAACCCGGGAGAGAATTTCCTGTTTGCATTTATTAACCATTGTAATTTCTTTCGCCAAATAATAAGCTTCCAATCCTTACCATATTGCTGCCTTCCTGCAGTGCGGTTTTATAATCGGCGCTCATACCCATGGAAAGCGTTGTTCG
>JANNYY010000478.1:0-6103 GCA_031410355.1 Chitinophagaceae bacterium
GATGCATGACACACTGGACTTTTTTAAAATGAATCCGCTGATGCGGCAGTTTCACCAGGATAAATTTTCGTTCAGCATGGTGTATTTTTACGACGAAAATTTTATGTTGCCTTTTAGCCATGATGAAGTGGTGCATGGCAAAAGCCCGATGATTTATAAAATGCCCGGTGATGACTGGCAGAAATTTGCAAACCTGCGTTTGTTGTACACCTACATGTTTACACACCCTGGCTCCAAACTTTTATTTATGGGTAACGAGTTTGGCCAAACTACCGAATGGAATTATAAATCGGAACTGGATTGGGAACTGCTGCAGTATGACAGCCACCAGCAAATGCAGGATTGTGTACGTGATTTAAACCACTTATACAGGAACGAACCTGCCCTGCATGAGTTACAATTTGAAACCGGTGGCTTTGAATGGATTGATTTAGATAACCGGCCGGAATCGGTGATTGCTTTTATGCGCAAAGGAAAAAACAGCAAAAACAACATGCTGATTGTATTAAATATGACACCGGTTATTAGAAGGGACTGGAAAATAAAAGTGAAAGGTAAAGCAGTGTGGACAGAAGTTTTCAACAGCGACAGCAAGCAATACTGGGGAACCGGTGATGTTTATAATCCCTCGCCGAAGGTTACCCTGGTGGACAAAAAGAAGGGAATTTATGAAATAAATGTGCATCTTCCTGCGTTAGGAGGGGTAATCTTTCGATAATTTGATTAATCTTGTATCCTAAACACATGAAAAAACTTATTTCCTTCATCTTAACAATTCCTGTTTTTATTGTAGCCATTGCACAAAATTCAGACAGCTCGTCATTCTATTTTAAAAAAGGCCTGGAAGAAAAATCGGCTAAACGATACCTCGTTGCTTCAAACTATTTTACTAAAGCCTTTGAATTAAATCCGCTTTATGTGGACGCATATATTGAAAACGGGTATGCTAATAAGGAAATGCGTAAAACCGATGCCTCAAAGCAGGATTTTACAAAGGCACTGGAACTGGATCCTCAAAATGAAGTGGCTATTACTGAACTGATGGATCTGTATTTTAATTACAGGCAATATCAAAATGCCATTAACATGGCACAAAAATGTAAAACCTGTGTAAATAAAGACATGGTAATTGCCATGTCGTATTTTAACCTGGAAGATTATGGAAAGGCTGAAAAACTTTTACTGGCATTGGTAAATAAAAACCCTAAGGATGCAGAAGCAACTTACACGTTAGGCCGAAATTACCTGGAGATGGGCCTGGAAGCAAAAGCCATTCCCTGGTATGTAAAAGCTGTGCAGCTTGATGAAACAAAAAGTAAATGGTTGTTTGAACTTGGATTACTTTATTACAATAACAGCAATTATAAAAACGCGGTCATCTATTTTAATAAAGCAGCAGAGCAGGGTTATGTAAGAGGAAATGACTTTAAAGAGAACCTTGGTTTTGCTTATGTGTACAGCGGTGATTATGAAAACGGCGAAAAATTATTACAGGATATTATTGCACGAAAACCAGGAGATAAAGAACTCATTATGGATGTGGCCACAGCTTTTTACGATAGCAAAAAGTATGATAAATCATTAGATTACTGTCAAAAAATATTAGAGCTTGACATGAAAGATGGTAAAGCGTTATACCAGGCGGGGCTTTGTTTTCAGAAGAAAGGCCAGGTTGAAAGAGGTATGCAGATGTGCGATAAAGCGATTGAATTAGATCCTTCTTTAGCGGGTTTAAAATCTAAAAAATTATCTCCGGGCATGTAAATAGTTTACTGTTTACTATCGAACTATTTTAAAAAGCCAGGGTAGTATATCAGTTAATATATTTCGCCTTTCTAATCAAACAATATCTTTTCATTTATTACAGTGCCGCTGTAAAAAATGTGCAGCATGTAAAGTGTTTGTACACTAAATAAAGAAGGTACTTTAAACCGGATATATCGGTTTCCTGCCGGGTTAAACTGGTTATAATATAATTTTTCTCCTTTAGTACCATAGATTATTATCTCCACATTTTCATTCAGGGCTTTTAAAAATTCTATATTGATTGTAAAGTCGGTAACCGGGTTAGGATACACCCTTATTTGCTGCGTAGTACTGTTTGTAAGTTTTACTATTTTTGAATAAGTGACAGCGCCCTGTTTGGATATACCTTTAATTCGATAGTACACTTCGCCTGTACTGATGCGGGCATCTTTATAAAGATAATTTTGCTGGTTATTGCCAGTAGTATTCATTACGGTTTTAACTTCATAAAAATTAACAGCATTAACTGAGCGTTCAATAATAAATAAATCGTAAGTATCATTTTCATATACTTCAAAATCTAATTTTGCATACGCATTTTCCCAGGCTGCTTTTAACTCAATGCCTGCAAGGGGTAAAACTGCCGAGTTAAAAATAGGCAGCGTATCATAATTGCCGTTTAAAATAGTTTGAGATTCGGCCGCCGTCATGCACAACCACTTTTGCATAACTGTGGAATAAAGCCGCCTGAAATCGTATTGCAATGGTACCTGTGTATTGGCGTTGGGCGTAGTGGGTAACTCGGGCGAAGTGCCTGTAACTCCTCCATTAAGCATAGCGCCAAAGAAAATTACCGGTGCACCCGATCCATGGTCGGTACCACTGCTGGTATTGCTGATAACCCGGCGGCCAAACTCACTAAAAGTCATGCCGGTAACTTTTGTGGCTTTGCCCATTAAAGTTATATCATCCTGAAAAGCAGTGATTGCTGCAGAAAGCTTGGATAAAACATTTGCATGGTATCCCGTGGTGGTATTACCTGCAACTACCTGGTCAACATGGGTATCAAAACTATCAGGGTGGTTAACGATATAAACAGGTGTGTGTAAGCCACCACCGATAAGCCTTGCCACAATTTTCAACTGGTCGGCTAAACTATTGCCCGATGCGGGATATAGAGTTGATTGTGTAGCCTGTGCATTATAGGATGTAGTGATCCGTGTAGCATAGGCATTACTCTGATCTTTCATTAAACGCATAAAAGTTAACTCGGTTCCATAATCACTTGCAGGAGCCGGCCCGGGGTTTCCGGTAGCTACATTTACCAATGCTGCGGGGTTGGGTGCATTGTAACCCATATTAATATTGGGGCCCTGCAATGATAATGGTAAAGCGCCACCAATTTGTATAGCTAATGGATCGGGCGTGTTGGTATTTGGATATCCAACCGGAAATCCGGGATAGGCAACATTCAACTGGCGGCCAAGCCATCCTGTATCCGGAGAGGGTAATGTACTTGTTCCTGTAAACCAGATATCCTGGGCCTGAAAATGGCTGAAATTTGGATTTGGATAAGATACGCCCTGCACCAGGTTTACTTTACCACTATTGTATAGGTTTCGTAAACCTGTCATTGCCGGGTGCAGGCCGGTAGTTGTGGTGCCATTTAACGTTAATACAGTAGATGAAGGCAGCAGGATACTCGCTCTTGCATTATTTAATTCGGCGTACCTGTCTAAAGGCACCACCATATTTAATCCATCGTTACCACCATTCATTTGTATTACCACTAATATTCTGTCGCAATTAGCAGCAGGCATGGCAAGTGCCTGTAAAAATGGATGCAATAATCCATCACCGGCAAAAACAGGGATTCCCTGTAACATCATGGGCACCGAAAAAAGTGCAGTATTACCTAAAAATTTTCTACGGTTCATAGTTATAATTTATAAGGCTACATTAATTGGTATTCTGCCAACTGCAGCAATGTTGTTAATAATGAATTCAGCCTTGTTTTTACAATATTTGCATTTGCTGTAGTTGGATTGGAGATATAAGTATTCCAGGCCGTTGTCCAGTAACTGTTTGTTACCTGCCCGGCAAGCAGGGTTTGTATTTTTGTATCAGTTTTATAATTAGCCGGTAAATCAACCGGGAGTAAATATTGAATGATAATGTTTATTAAAAGATCAGGATCCTGTATTGTTGCACTTGGATACTGCTGCACAAAAGCAATGGAGTCTATTTTTATACTTGTGCCTCCTGTGGTAAACCCATTTACAAAAGCGGTTAGCAGGCTGGCCCTTTTTTGTATGGCATTGGCATTGATCCAGTTCTGGTAAAATGCAGGCCCCTGGTAATACGCTTTCCAGCCCGATACATTAGGAACAAGCCCGTACCCCTGGTCAAGGTTTGAATAAGCATAATTTTGAAAATACTGCCAAATGGTATATTGGTTTACAACCTGCGTGGCACCTGCTGCCGCCGTGGTATTAATATTTAAAGTACGTAAGGTTCCGGCTATAAAATCCAGGGGGCTTTTTATCATTACACCTTTGTTGGCTGCATCAAAAAAATGCTGGCTTTTTAATAATTTGCTTACAACTGGCGCCATCTCCCAATTACTGGTTACTAAAAATGCTGCCAGCGGCACTATTACATTTGCTTCAACATTTACATCAATATCGTAATAAACAAAAAAGCGGTAAAGCCTTCGGCAGATATACCTGGCAATGGTGTCCTGTTGCTGGGTAAACAGCATGTTAAAGAAAATATCAAATTCATTGGCACCATTTACCCCGCTCTGGTTAACAATAGTAGTATTGGCAAAAAATGAAGAAAATACTTTATTGGTCTGGTTATGATACGATGCATTAAAAGCCGGTGCAAAAGGATAGGCTGCTGTAAAACTTGGTACCCGCCAACCCGATAAAACCTTTGAAGCGGCTATTACGTCTGCTTCGGTATAATTTTGTGTTGGCACTTTGCCCAGGGTAAATAATTCCATTAATTCCCGTGCAAAATTTTCGTTGGGTACATTGGCTGTACTGGACTGGTTACTCAAAAAAACCAGCATTGCCGGCATTTTGGCAATAGCCTTTATTAAAGTTTTAAAATTACCCAGTGCATTGGTTCGCAGCAGGTTCATGTAATCATTACACATGGTGGCCGAGTTGGCCTGCAAATCGCGTACATCATCAAAATTTACCGGTATAAAATGATACCAGAATAAAACCATTTTTTCACGTATAGTGGTGTTTTCGTTCAGGCATAATCCCCAGCTCCAGTCTGTAAGGCTGGTTTGCCTGTAGCTATTATTGCTACCGTCATTAGTATTTACATACGTCAGGTTATTAGCTGTCCAACTGGCTCCCAATGCAATTCCGCCGCTGTCGGGTAATGTGTTTTGATAATAATTTAGAGGAGTTGGAGATGGATTTACAGGAGCGCTTAATGTTAAAATAGAATCTACTGCATTGGAAGTTGTCATTGCCAGTAAAGCTTCCAGTTCTGCTTTTTTTATGCCAAAACCTACCCTGCGCAGCAGGTGTGTTACCTCCCAAACCGTCCAGGCACCTGTATATGGCGTAAGCCCGCTGGTTACATTACCTACTCTAAAGACTTGCGGGTCATCAGGGTTCTGTTCTGCCATAACCTGGCTGTATTGCCTTGGGCCCAATTTTTTCCTGGAATATTTTTCAAACAGTGGATCCGGATCCCCTGGCGGAAAATCCAAAACCACATCTGCCATATTTTTTTTGAAAGCAGCAATGCTTTTTAAAAAATCTTTTCTTTTTAGTTTTTCGTCTCCCATAAAACAATAGTTTTAATTGTTTTTTAAATCAACATCTGATTTAAAATTTTGCAATAACGGCCTTACCTTAAAAACAGTTTTAAATAAAACAAGAAATTCGTAATTAGAGGACGGAAAAAGATGAGTAGTTGTTCAAGAATTATTTGGTTACTAAAGTTAAGTAAATTACCGGCAGATAAAAAAAACTTTTTTGGGGTAAAAAAAGGAGACCGGAACCCGTTTTTTTTTGCAGGATTTGAGGGATATTAATTTTTTCTTTTTAAATGATCAGTAAAAAATAGATGAAGGGGAGTGGAAGAGAATTAATTTTAAAGGCTGTGCAGTTTTTTTATTATCAATGTCCTTTACCAAAATTCATTTCACCGGCTTTTATGGCAACAGGCAACCTGTTCTCTTTTGGCGGTATGGGACATTTATAACCGGCAGAATAAGCACAATACGGGTTATATGCCTTATTAAAATCTAACTGCAGTTCATTGTTTAGTATATCCTGTTTATAAAATTCAAGGTACCTGCCGCTGCCGTAACTTTCATCGCCGGTTG
>JANNYY010000479.1:0-7660 GCA_031410355.1 Chitinophagaceae bacterium
GGATTTTGTGAAATATAAAAAGTATCCTGCATATCGCGGGCAGGATGATTTTCGGGTAAATTAAGTGCGGTAAAATTATGAAAGTCGTCTTCAATCTCAGGCCCTTCGGCAACTGCAAAACCAAGCCGCTGAAAAATTGAAATTATTTTATTTTTAACCAGGCTGATGGGATGACGGCTGCCCAATGGTAAGGAGTCTCCGGGTAAAGTAAGATCTAAGTCGTTGTTCGTTGTTCGTTGGTCGTTGTTCGTTGAAGCCTTTAGTTCCTCATATCTTGCTTCGGTAAAAAGTTTAAACTCATTTAAAAGTTGCCCGGCCTGCTTTTTATTTTCCGGAGCCACATTTTTCATTTCACCCATGATGGTTTTTACAAGGCCTTTTGAACCTAAAAATTTGATACGAAAGGTTTCAGCATCGCCTTCGTTAAAAGCTGCAATTTCAGTTTTCAATCCTTCTATTTGTTGTAACAACTGTTCCATAGGGCAAAGATAAGGAACTTAGCTACGGTGAAATGCACACCCTATTGTTAGAAAATAACATTTTTTTTATGCTTTAAATCTTTATTTTTATACTCTAAATTTTATTATTATGGCAATTTTTAAATCAAGTAACCCGGTTCTTAGCGAAAAAAAATTCAGGGATACAATACTGGAGGAAGTGGTAAGTCATGAAAATGCGATGACTGTTAAAGGAACCATGCAAAAGTTTGGGTTTTTATTTTTAATGGTAATGGGTACCGCCTTTTATAGCTGGAAAGAATTTGCAGATGGAGGTAACGTGATGCCTTTAATATTGACAGGGGCAATTGGAGGGTTGGTTATTGCCATTGTGCTTATGTTTAAAAAAGAATGGAGTCCTTACCTGGCACCAGCATATGCATTGTTAGAAGGTTTGTTTGTAGGTGCAATATCTGCTTATTATAATTTTGCTTTTGCTGAGCAGGCCCCGGGTATTATTATAAATGCCGTTGGACTTACTTTTGGTACCTGTATTGCCATGTATTTATTATATACTTTTAAAATAATAAAGCCAACAGCCAAATTCCGCGCTATTGTTGTAACTGCTACCGCAGGAATTGCTATTTTTTACCTCATTACTTTTGCTTTAAGTTTTGTTGGAATATCTATTCCTTTTTTGCATGAAAGCAGCGCACTGGGAATTGGATTCTCCATTTTTGTAGTGGCGCTGGCTGCACTTAATTTGATCCTGAATTTTGATATGATAGAAACAGGCGCTGAACTGGGTGCTCCCAAATACATGGAATGGTACGGTGCTTTTGGCCTGCTGGTTGTGATTGTTTGGTTGTACCTGGAAATTTTAAGATTGTTGTCTTTACTCTCTGGCAGAAATTAAAAATAATTTGTTGATAAAAAAGTCTCCCGGTTAAAAAAATTGGGAGACTTTTTTATTTCAATTCGCTAATGAGTTCTTTTACTTTCTCAGCAATAAAATCGCGTACTTCATTAAACTCCTTCGGCTCCATATTTTTGGGATCTGGTATTTCCCAGTCAACAAATTTTTTGGCAGGCATCCATGGGCAGGCATCGCCACAACCCATGGTTACCACTGCATCAAATGGTGCAAATGTTTTCACTTCTTCCAGGCTTTTACTGTCGTGTTTGGTTAGATCATAGCCCAGGTCTTTCATGGCTGCAATGGCTTTGGGATTTACTATGCCGCTGGGTTTACTGCCTGCGCTGTAAGCTTCCACCTCTTCGCCGCCCAGGATTTTAGCAAATGCCTGGCTCATTTGAGAGCGGTTGCTGTTTTCGATGCAGACAAAAAGGATTTTTTTGGCCCCCTCCCGAACTTCGTTCTTTCCCTTTGCAGGGAACCCCGAAGGGGGAGAGTTATCTAAGCGATTCGTGTTCATAGTATCCCTTATTAAAATTTACTTTACAGTTTTATTCGCATTAATCTTCTCCATTTCCTCCCCCTTTGGGGGAGATAGAGGGGGCTTTTAACAGCATCCGCTTCCTGGTTCACAACAATTTCTGTCATCTTTTGCGGGCTTATCTGCATACACAGTGATGCTGGTTATTTTGGTATTGCCGTTCTTATACTCAGCTATTTCAGCTTCAGTTAAATAATTTTTTAAAATATCATGGGGTATAATAATTTCTTTTTCTTTTTGCAGGGTGATATTTGCAAACCCTGCCGCTTCAATCATTTCTAAGTAAACTTCTTTTTGTATAGCACCGCTAACACAGCCTGCATAAAATTCTGCTACTTCCTTCCATTTAGATGGCAAAGCGCCTTCCAGTACAATATCAGATATAGAGAAATGTGCCCCTGGTTTCAGTACCCTGAAAATTTCGCTGATCACTTTATGTTTGTTAGGCACTAAATTCAGCACACAATTACTTACAATTACATCTGCATAATTTGATGTTACCGGCATATCATCAATATCGCCCATCCTGAACTCTACATTATTAAATTTTAGTTTTTCAGTATTGATTCTTGCTTTTTGAATCATAGCATCTGTAAAATCAATACCCAAGACTTTACCGTTTTCTCCAACAATTTTTCGTGCTATAAAAGCATCATTACCTGCACCGCTGCCCAGGTCAATTACGGTATCACCGGCTTTAATTTTTGCAAATTCGGTTGGCAGCCCGCAGCCCAAACCAAGGTCTGCATCCGGGTTATAGCCTTCCATTTTTGTATAATCATCACTCATGATGTTATAGACTTCATCGCCGCAGCAGGCAGACGTGGCGCCACAACACGAAGCGGCATTTTGATCTTTGGGTTGCGCTGCAATAGCGGCGTACTTTTCTTTTACGAGTTCTTTAATAGCAGATTCATTGTTCATGATTTTAGTTTTTGACCTCACCCCTACCCCTCTCCAAAGGAGAGGGAACTGGAAGTTGGCAGTTATTAATATATTAATACTTTTATTTTTGTAACATACTTCGCTACACTCTTCTCTTTGGTTCCCCTTCGGGGGAGATAGAAGGTCTTTAACAACAGGCCTTTTCATTCTGCACTTTCAGTTTGTTAAACAGTAAACCGAATTCACTGCTGAATTTTTGAAATGCTTTCCAGTTTATGCAATAGCAGCTTCTTGGCCCATCAATAGTCCCATCAATTAATCCTGCGTTTTTTAATTCCTTTAAATGCTGCGACACCGTGGATTGTGAAAGCGGCAATACGTCTACTATTTCGCCACAGATACATTCATTCTTCTGTGCAAGCAATTTTAATATGGCAATACGTGCCGGGTGTGACAATGCTTTGGCAAAAACTGCCAGATCCTGTTCTTTTTGTGTGAATTCTTCTTTTTTGTGAATTGCCATTTTTTAATCTTATATCGCAAATATACGATTAATAGGTTTGAACCACCTAATTTATTTTAATAAAAAAGCCAGGTGTTTATCCTGACCTGATTTATTTAACTTATTAAAGCTTTGGCAAAGTCTAAAACTTTGCCAAGCTATTGCAGCATTACTCTCTTCCATCCAGCAAATTCCCCAACCCGCCTAAAATACTTCCTTCTTCCTTACGGTTGTAAGTACCATATTGCATAATGCGGCCTGCCAAACGGCTGATGGGTAAGGATTGCAGCCAAACTTTACCCGGCCCCTGCAGCCTTGCAAAAAATAATCCTTCGCCGCCAAACATCCAGTTTTTAATACCACGTACCATTTCCACATCAAAATCAATACCCGACGTATAAGCCACCACACAACCTGTATCTACTTTTAATATTTCGCCTGCCTGCAATTCTCTTTCTACTACATAACCTCCTGCATGTGCAAATGCCAGCCCGTCTCCTTCTAATTTTTCCATAATAAAACCTTCGCCGCCAAAAATGCCTGTACCCAGCCTGCGTTGAAATTCAATACCAATGCTTACACCTTTGGCGGCGCACAGGAAAGCGTCTTTTTGTGCAATGATCTTACCGCCAAGTTGCTGCAGGTCGAACATAATTATTTTACCGGTGTATGGTGCAGCAAAACTTACTTTCTTTTTTCCGTGCCCGGTATTGGTGAATGCCGTCATAAATAAACTTTCGCCAACCAGCAATCTTTTACCGGCGCTAAAGAGCTTTCCCAGAATGCTGTTGTCCTGCTGCTGGCTGCCATCGCCAAAGATGGTTTGCATGGTAATCCCATCGTCCATCATCATAAAGGCCCCACTCTCTGCAATGGCGGTTTCGTTGGGGTCCAGTTCAATTTCTACAAACTGTAGTTCTTCTCCGTAAATTTTGTAATCTATTTCGTGGTTTGTACGCATGTTAATAATTTTTACCAAAAATAATAAAGGTAAAGGCTTTAAAATTTAATTATTTGATAAAAGGCGGTGTTTACTGGCCTTTTTTGTTTTTATTTGAGGTTCAAAAAATATCTATTTATGCGTACAAAAATATCTGCAGTTGCTATTGTCCTGTTTATTTGCAGCAATAGTGTATTCAGCCAGGCCAGGTTAATGGAAAAGGTTGAAAAGAAAGGTGATGAAATCATCATTCCTTACGAAAAATTTGTGTTACCCAACGGACTCGCCGTTATTGTACATGAAGATCACAGTGACCCCATAGTGTATGTAGATGTTACCTACCATGTAGGCAGTGCAAGGGAAGAGATCGGCAAAAGCGGTTTTGCGCATTTTTTTGAACACATGATGTTTGAAGGCAGTGATCATGTAGGAAAAGGCACACATTTTAAAATCGTTACAGAAGCAGGCGGCACACTTAACGGCAGTACAAACACCGATCGTACCAATTATTTTGAAACCGTTCCCAGTAACCAGTTAGAAAAAATGATTTGGCTGGAAGCCGACAGGATGGGCTATTTACTGGATGCTGTGAACCAGGAAAAATTTGATAACCAACGCAGCACTGTTAAGAACGAACGTGGCCAGAATTATGATAACCGGCCTTATGGTTTGACGGGTGAATTCACTTCTAAAAATTTATATCCTTATGGCCATCCGTATAGCTGGCTTACAATTGGTTATGTAGAAGACCTTAACAGGGTAGAGTTGAATGACCTGAAGAACTTTTTTTTAAGATGGTATGGGCCTAACAATGCAACCCTGACTGTTGCCGGTGATGTAAAAACCGCTGACGTTTTAAAGCTGGTTGAAAAATATTTCAGTTCTATACCAAAAGGGCCTTCCGTAGAAAAAACTGTTTTACCTAAAGTGCACGTAGATGCAGACCGCTATGTTTCTTACACAGATAACTATGCAAGATTGCCTCAATTATCAAAGGTATATCCAACAGTGCCGGACTATGATAAAGATATGGCAGCTCTTTCCTGCCTTGCACAAATATTGGGACAGGGAAAAACTTCGGTTCTTTACCAGCAACTGGTAAAACCAAAAAAAGTTTTATCTGCAAATGCATTCAGCCAATTATCAGAGCTGGCAGGAGAATTTTCTTTCCGCATAACACCTTACCCTGGAAAGACGCTTGCCGATATGGATGCACTGCTTAAGGAAGCCATGGCAAGTTTTGAAACACGGGGTGTTACGGATGAAGACATTATCAAATTCAAAGGTGGAATTGAAGCGCAATATATTAACCAGTTGCAGAGTGTACAAGGTAAAGGGTCACGACTGGCGGCATTTCAGACAATAACCGGCAACCCGAATATGATCGGTAAATTACTGAACATGTACCGCTCGGTTACCAAAGAAGATGTTTGGCGTGTGTACAATGAGTACATAAAAGGAAAGCACAGTGTAACTGTAAGCGTTTTAACCAAGGGACAGGAAAAAGAAAAAATGATTGCAGCACCGGATAATTATACTGTTGATGCCGGCAATTATGTAAAACCAAATTACGGTTACGAAGGATTACATTATGTAAAAGGAAAAGATAATTTTGACCGCAGTAAAGTTCCGGGCAATGGCCCTAATCCCATGGTAAAAGTTCCTCCCTTCTGGAAAAAAGAATTACCCAATGGTATAAAAATGATAGGTGCCGAAAACACAGAGATACCAACGGTTACCTTGTCATTAAGTATACCCGGCGGTCATATGGCACAGGCCAATGATACTTCAAAGATTGGCCTGGCCGGTATGGTGGCCAACATGCTTAATGAAGACACTAAAAACTATACAGCAGAACAGATGTCTGTTGAGTTGCAGAAATTGGGAAGCAGCATTTTCGTTTCCAATGATTTTAACAGCATCAGTTTTACCGTACAAACATTAAAAAAGAATGTTGACAAAACACTGGAGTTGTTACAGGAAAGAATGCTTGCCCCCAGGTTTACTGAAGAAGCTTTTGACCGTTTACAAAAACAGGCCCTGGAAGGATTTAAACAGGCAAAGTCGCAACCTGCTGCTGTGGCATCAGCAGTGTACAATAAATTGAATTATGGCCCTCACAATATTTTAGGCATGAGTGATAATGGTACGGAATACAGCATTAAAAATCTAACCTTAAAAGATGTGCAACAGTACTATGATAATTATATGACTTCCCAGGGAACCAAGGTTGTAGTGGTTGGTGACGTAAAACAAAATGAGATTGAACCAAAGCTTGCCTTTTTGAATAAGCTGCCCAATAAGAAAATCATACTTCCTAAACCCGGGCCTGTGCCTGCAATAGAAAAAACCAGGATCTATTTAGTTGACGTACCAAAAGGCGCACAGACTGAGTTCAGGGTTGGCTATGTAACCGGGTTGAAGTATGATGCAACCGGTGACTACTATAAAGCGGGGCTAATGAATTATGCGCTGGGGGGATCTTTCAACAGTCATTTAAATATGAACCTGCGTGAGGAAAAAGGCTGGACTTATGGCGCCCGTTCGGGTTTTAGCGGCGATGAATACACCGGCAGTTTTACTTTTAGTTCGGGTATAAGGGCTGATGCAACAGATAGTGCATTAACAGAGACTATGAAGGACATTAAGCAGTATGCAGCCACTGGTATTACAGCCGATGAACTCATCTTTACTAAAAACGCCATTGGGCAAAGAGATGCATTACAATATGAAACCGGTTTCCAAAAAGCAGGTTTTATAAAAAGGATACTGGATTATAACCTTCCAGGTAATTTTGTAGAACAACAAAACAGGATCTTAGCTTCAATGACCAAAAAAGATATTGATGCATTGTCGAAAAAATGGCTGGTTGCAGATAAGATGAATATTTTATTGGTTGGCGATAAAGCGAGGATTTTACCCGGCCTGCAAAAGTTAGGTTATGATATTGTGGAACTGGATATAGACGGGAATAGAAAAAACATGCATATTAAATAACCCTGCCGGCATATTTTATAAAGGGATGATCATTTATAAATAAAAACAGGTACTTAATTTAGAGAGGATTAAGTACCTGTTTTATTTTTGAACGCTGTTACAATGATTTTATCCATTTAACAAGTTCATCACGCCCCTTACCCACTTTTTGCTGAAGCTTACCCAAAAACTCATCGTCTTTGCCTTCTTCATATTTAAGATCATCATCCGTAAGATGGGCATGGGCCTGTTTTATTTTGCCTTTTACTTCATTCCAGGTTCCCTTAAATTCTAACTTATCCATAACTATCGTTTTAAATTATAAAATAAGATTCCAAAAAAAATATACCATTTTCATGCCATGAAAACTTTATAATAAAAAATGCTGCGCATTTGCATGGCAGCATTTTTTAAGATTTCTCACATGTGGAATATCTTACACTATGCTTCAGTTTGTTTTAAT
>JANNYY010000480.1:0-11072 GCA_031410355.1 Chitinophagaceae bacterium
GATCTTTTTCAGGTAGCAAACAAGGATTAAAAGAAGCGGAACAGGTCCGTAGTGATTGCCATCACTCAGGTAATGGCTGCTGATAAAACTTTTATATTCTTTTATATAATCCATTGCAGGTGCTGCAGCTTTGCAAAGATACTTTTATCTGCTGTAGGTTTTAAGCAGCAGATTTTTGTTTACACCTTATACCTGTGTGAACTAAACGTTAAGGAATGGAGGAGTTGTACGCCTAAAACCAATTTGGCTGTCATACAATCATTTTACGCAAACCCTTTACTAACAGGCATTTCAGGCTATCCATTTTCTTTTGGATTGGTTAGTTTACAATACAAGTTGATTTGCATCTGTATAAAAACCGTTTTACTTTTACATCATCAACAGCAATTAAATCCTGTTAATTGCAATTACTACGGACCTGTTCCGCTTCTTTTAATCCTTGTTTGCTACCTGAAAAATATCCGGTTGTTTACTATCAATTTTTTTAAACAATAATTATTAGTAACCATTAAATTAAACTTTATGAAACAGATTAAAATCATCATTGCAACAGTTCTTTTTTCCTTATTGGGTTTTATCCAGGTACATGCATCTGATACAACAACCCAGGAAACCCCTGCATTGCCCGTAGAATTAAAATATGCAGGCACATTTAAAAACCAACCACTGATACAGTTGAACTTCACCGGCTCAACCGAAGACAATGCTTACAGCATTTCAGTTACTGACCAGGCAGGTATTGTACTATACAGTGCCGATGTTAAGGGTGGTATTTTTTCGAAACAATTTTTACTAAACACCGATGATCTGGATGATGCTGTTTTAAATTTTGAGATCACCGGCAGAAAATCAGGCAAAAAAGCAGTATACAAAGTAACCCGCCAAACAAATGTTTCGGAGCAAATGGATATAGTAAAATTATAGTTCTGTATAAATTTATTGTGCTGCCAACAGCGTGGCAGGCGTAACTAACCCCCTATAATAAACAGAGGCTGCTCTTTTTTTGAGCAGCCTCTGTTTAAAATTTGCACTGTAATTTTTTTTAAGGAAAAATGCCCAGCTCGGCATAACTGTTTGCCACTTTATTAATGGCATTTACATAAGCGGCGGTACGCATATCAGGTATTTCAGGATTATTATTCCATATATCCATGATCTCCCTTGTAGCGGTGATCATGGTTTCTTCAAGGCCACTGTGAACAAGATCAACTTCATCAGGCCCGTGCATAATGAAGTCTCTTTCAGTTGCACTAACCCGCTTGCCACTTAGTTCTTCTATCTGCCCAAGTATATGTGTGTTCAGGTTTTCGGTAAATCGTTTTTCCATACGGCCATAGCGTACGTGGCTAAGGTTTTTAAGCCACTCAAAATAACTTACCGTAACACCGCCTGCATTTAAATACATATCCGGTACACATAAAATTCCTCTTTGAGCAAATATTTCATCTGCCTCGGGTGTACAAGGGCCATTAGCAGCTTCGCCAATGATCTTTGCTTTTACTCGTGGCGCATTTTCGCCATTAATAACATTCTCCAGTGCTGCCGGAATTAATATATCACATTCCAGCTCCAGCGCATCGGTATTTTTTGAAAGATTAACTGCACCCTCAAAATTTAAAATAGATCCTGTTGCTTTGCGGTGCTGAAAAACTTCTTCTTCATGTAATCCGTTTGCATTAAAAATGGCGCCTTCATATTCTGCAATACCAATAACTTTTGCGCCATGTTCCCTGAAAAATTTAGCACAGAAATAGCCCACATTACCCATTCCCTGTACCACTACTGTCTTACCTGCAATTCCTGTTGTTAATCCCTGCTTCTCCATTACTTCCGTCATATTACACACTTCACGTATGCCATAGAAAACGCCCAGGCCCGTTGCTTCTGTACGGCCCCGTACACCACCCTGTGTTACCGGCTTGCCCGTAACACAACCGGCTGCATCTATTTCTCCGGGTTTTAAGGAAGCATACGTATCCACTATCCAGGCCATTTCTCTTGCACCGGTTCCGTAATCGGGTGCCGGCACATCAATGCCGGGACCAATAAAATTTTTCTTTACCAGTTCCGATGTGTACCGGCGTGTAATTTTTTCAAGTTCATACTCGCTGTAATTGCGGGGATTAATTTTAATGCCGCCCTTACCTCCGCCAAATGGCACATTTACAATGGCGCATTTATAGGTCATTAAACTTGCCAGAGCCATCACTTCATCCTGGTTTACTTCATCGCTGAAACGGATACCACCTTTGCAGGGCGCTTTATGATGACTGTGCTGTACCCGGTAAGCTTCAATTACCTGGATGCTTCCATCATCCCGTTTTACCGGGAAACGCATTTGATAAACACTGTTACATGCTTTTATCTGTTCTAAAATGCCCAAATCCCAATGGGTAAATTTCGCGGCTTTGTCAAAGCTTTTTTCCACGCTCTGGAAAAAGCTGTAAGGCTGGTTAGCACTCATAAATTTTGTTTTATATTAGCAATCGTTATTGAAAAAAGTTAAACCCCTATCCCCTAAAGGGGTATTAACGGAGATTATGTTTTACAATTTTGTTACAATCATTTATTTTTCATGGCATCATCGTTGTGAACTTTGTTCTGTTCTTCTTTCTTTTTAGTAAAAAGAAAGAAGAATCTCACTTGTACTTTTTGTTCTTTGTGCAACAAGCCCCAATCAGTCCCTGCCTTTTTCCAACCTGCTTATTTTTCTATCTAACAAAAAAACATAAATAAATAAGCCAATTAAAATGGTAAGGCAAACTGCAACTACTACATAAATTTTCCCATTACTCCGCATTACATCTGCCATTTCGGGTTTGTTTTCCTGTGCAAAACAAACTGCACTCAAACTAACACAACAAACAACTAACAACAAACTTCTCACTAATTTATTCATGCAGCAACGATTTATCTTTAATTAATTGTAATCTTATTTTTAATGTTGTGATCCAAACACCCAGTAGGGTCCATCCAATAACTGCCGGGTAAAAAACCATCCGTAACCTGCTGTCGATATCTTTAAAATTTAAAGCAGGGTTACCACTGTCACTACCGGGTGCACCGGGGTGCAAACTTCCAACCAGGCGGGGGATGATCCAGATACTTGGAAAAAGCATGGCGAATGCAAAAATATTATACACCGCACTTACCCTGGCTTTTTTATCCATATCGGTAAATGAACCCCGCAACACAAAGTAAGCACCGTAAATTAATAATGCAATGGCAGCGCCAATCAATTTTGGCTCTTTTAAAATATTGCCCAGCGACTGGCTTTGATCGGTAACCCAGGTATAACTGGCCCAGATGGTACCGGTTGCATAACCCAATATGCCGAAAAAGGAACCTACCGCAGCAAAATTATGTGCAAAAATATCGTTGCGTAAACTAAACCCACGCAGGTATTTAATACTGTAAACAAAGCTGGTACCAAACAGTATCATCATACCAAACCACATACAAACATGAAAATAAAGATTACGGATGGTTTCATTTAAAATGAATAAACGGGGTACATCCATCAGCAAACCACCAACAACCGTGTAGATCAACAACAGAAAGGATAATATTTTCCACCAGTTTTTCTTCAACAACAGAGAAATTTATTAGGAGGCAAAGATAGGGAAGTTAAAAATTAGGAGGTGATTTTTTAGTTTTGAAATTTTTGCCTTTTCTTTTCAAATTGCTTAAGATAAGCTATAAAAGCATCCTTTCAATTATGCAATATTTAATTTTTGTTTTGATAACTCAACTTTAAAATCCACTTTGGCATTCAGTGCATTAAAAACTTTTATTATTGTATCGAACCGGGCATTGGTGAAATTATTTTCAAGTTTTGAAATTTGTGCTTTTTGAACACCCACCATTTGCCCAAGTTGTTCCTGAGTAAGATTTTGGTGGGTTCTTGCTTCTTTTATTGCACTACCTAATAATTCCAATTTTAATTCATACTCAAAAGCATCACGTCTTGTGGTACCAACTTTACCAACATGTTTGTTTATCATGGTGTCAAGTGAAACTGTTTTTAATTTTTTAGCAGCCATTATCTGTTTATTTTTTTTGTGCAAAATACTGTTCTCTTATTCTATCAGCTTTTTCAAGGTCGGTCTTTGGTGTTCTGTCTGTCTTTTTAATAAGTCCGTGTGTTGAAAAAACTAAAGTTTTGTGTTCATGCGATTTATCCCAAAAAGCAAAAATCCTGAAGTGTGTTTTGTTGTAAAAAGTTCTAAACTCCCAAATATTATCATTGAGTTTTTTGAAGAGTTCAGCATCGTTTGTTAATTGAGCCTTTTTGATATTGTAGTAAATTTTCTGTTGGCATTTCTAGTCTAAACTATCCATAAATTCAACTGCCTCCGGAAGAAACTCAACTTTGAATTTTTGAGTCATTCGATTTTTAAACAAAAAAAAGTTTCCCATTAAAGAAACAATTTTAATTTAAATCTTCTTCCTGACTAATCACTCCTTCCACAAATACGGAAATAATATTACTGCCATTGCTATAACCAAAACATCAAGCCCAATTATTAATCCCGTTAACTGTAATACTGCACCTTGCCTGAAAACTTCGGCAAAAGCAGCTTTACTTAACTTCATTAACATTAAAAGCTGTGGCAGTATTACCGGGAAACCCAGGATAGCAATTAAGGCCGCGTTTTGCTGTGCTTTTGCCGCAATGGCGCTCATTAAGGTAAATACAATACTAATGCCTGCACCACCTAAAACCACAATTCCGGTAAACCGCAAACTGTTATCAACCGGGTTATTTAAAAAGATAAAAAACAACAGCAGGCTCATCAAACTCATAAATATCATCAGCACCATATTGTACATTATTTTAGCCACAATAAACTCAACGGGAGAAGCAATGGAATAAAAATACAGCATACGTCCGCGGCTTTCCTGTAAAAAACTTTTTGCTACAGCATTTACACAAATAAATAATTGTATTACCCAAAATAGCCCGTTCCAAACATTGGCATCAGGTTTATCCATTGATAAAAAAAGTACAAAAATGGTGGAGGCTATGTATAACAGTATGCCATAAAAAGTATGCTTCTGCCTTAACTCAAGCAGTATATCTTTTTTCAATAAGGCAAAAATTCTTTTTGTCATTACTGCAAATTACTAACATTCAATATAAGGATTCATTTTTTTGCTTTATTGCAGAAAATTACAAACCCTTGATTTTCATTATCAAATTGAAAACTTGCTGTATTTTTTGCTGAAAAAATATCTGATTTCTTTACCCGGTGTTTTTACTACAGTAGTTTTTCTATAGGATAGTTCAAATATTTGGCATAAATTGAATCCAGCCTGAAATTCAACCCCCATTTTTAATTAAAAAAATTTTTTTTATGCGTAAAATTTTGCTCTCAACATGTATGTTGGTATGCGCCTGTGCTGTATATGCACAGCAAAAGGTAATTGCAAAAAACCCTGTTGTGATTACCGGAAAGTTAATCAGGATCACTAAACCATTACGGGATTTTAAACCATCGGATAAAGCCATCCCCGATGTAAAAGTAAGAGACCTGGATGGTATAATCGGCAAAGATGAAGCCTTTGAAGAAGGCGCTGATGCACCTTTTGGAAAAGATATAATTAAAGATGCGGCGCTACAGACAATTTATCCCAATTTTAAAAAAGCTGGAGAAAGTACTCAAAATGCTATAACTGCAAACTTCCCCGGTATCGGTTATCAACCATTAAATCCGCCTGACCCTACTTTGTGTGTTGGCTCCAATCATGTTATTCAAATGATAAACGGATCGTCCGGTGCATTATTTAAAGTGTTTAATAAAACCGGCGGCCAGGTAGTTGCACAAACTTATTTAGATGCTATTACCGGCAAAGGTGGCTTAGGCGATCCAATAGCTTTATACGATCAATTGGCCGACAGGTATGTTTTAACCGAATTTAATAACAAGGCCGAAACCGGTACCGAAGGATTAACCTTTGCTGTGTCACAAACCAACGACCCAACAGGTGCCTGGTATATTTATTTTTTCAGTACGGGTACTACATTTCCCGATTATCCAAAATTTTCGGTTTGGCCCGATGCCTATTATGCCACCACCAATGATTTTGCAAATGGCAGTTCTTATGCCGGCTCAACGGTATATGCTTTTGACAGAACAAAAATGATTGCCGGGAATGCAACAGCTACTTTACAGAAATTTACTTTAGGCACTACCAATAAACATTTTTCAATGAGCCCGGTTTGCCTGGAAGGTAGTTCATTACCTCCGGCAGGTACAGGTGGTTTAATTGCTTATATGAATGATAATGCCTGGAGTGGTGCAGCTGCCGACAGTATTGGGTTATATGAATTTAAAGTAAATTTTACAACCCCATCTTCAACAATAGTTATAACTAAGTCCTCGCTTGCCGTTACAGCCTATAAATCTGATATATGCACAACAACCAGGGGCCAGTGTATTACTCAACCTGGCACTGCAACAAAGGTTGAAGCATTACACCAGAAAATAATGAACCAGCCTGTTTACAGAAATTTTGCTGGTTATGAAGGAATAGTTTTATCGCATGTGGTAGATAAGGGCAGCAATATTTCAGGTGTGCGCTGGTATGAATTACGCAAAACTACAGGCAACTGGGGTGTTTATCAGCAAAGTACTTATGCACCTGATAATACCCACCGGTGGTTACCGGGCATTTGTTATGATGCTGCAGGAAACATTGGCATGGCTTATAACGTTGCATCATCTGCAACATCAGTTTACCCCGGGGCAAGGTATACCGGAAGAAAAGAGTGTGATGCTTTAAATACAATGACCTATGTTGAAACAGTTATCATTGCCGGAACAGCATCAAACGGAAGTACCCGTTATGGAGATTATAATCAACTTGTTGCTGATCCTGATGGTGTTCGCTTTTGGTTTACCTGCGAGTATAATGCCGCCAGTACCTGGAGTACAAGGATAGCATCATTCAGCCTGGATAATTGCAACCCCGTAGTTTGTGGCGACCCAACGGGATTAACTTCATCATCAATTACCAATACATCTGCAACCGTTAGCTGGACTGCTGTTGCAAATGCTGTTAGTTATGATGTGGATTATAAATTAACTTCTACATCCACATGGACAAATGCAGTAACTGCTACAACTTCCACATCTGTAAACATCGCCGGGTTAACACAAGGCACAGCTTACGACTGGAGAGTAAGAGCCACCTGCAGTGGTGGAAGTGGCAATTATACTGCTGCGCAATTTACAACAACAACTCCTGCAACCTGCGGCACAGTAACCGGGTTAACATCATCGGGTATTACCAGTAATGCTGCAACCATTAGCTGGAGTGCATTAAGTGGGGCCAATAATTATGATGTGGATTATAAATTAACCTCATCCGGCACCTGGACAAATGCAGCAACTGCCACTACAGCATTAAGCGTTAATTTATCGGGCTTGGCTGCAAGCAGCAACTACGATTGGAGAGTAAGGGCTAATTGCACCGGTGCAACAGGCACTTATGCTACTGCATCATTTACAACGGGTGCAGCTTCTACCTGCGCAACGGCATTTGAACCGAACGAAACACAGGCTACCGCTGCTGCTATAACATCAGGTGTTACCAATTCGGCTGCAATCAGTACCTCTACAGATATTGATTATTACCAAATTGTAACATCTGCAACAAGCAATATAGTTTACAATCTTGTTGGCCCGGGCGGTGTAGATTTTGATCTGTATATTTATAATAGCAGTGGCACTCAAATCGGTTCTGGCATAAGTGGTACTGCAACCGAAACAGTTTCGTTAACCAACCAGGCTGCCGGAACTTATTACATTAAAGTAATTGGTTACAATGGCGCAAACAGTGCAACCTGTTATACAATTAAGGCAACTGTTACTGTTGTTACTGGTTGTGCAAGCGCATTGGATAATGCTACCAATGGAACAATTTCTGGCGCAGCCACCATTCCGTTTAATACAAATGTAACGGGATTGATTAGCCCAACAGGTGATATTGATAATTACAAATTTGTAATTACTACAGGAGGTACTATAACTGTAACATTGGGAACATTACCCGCCGATTACGATCTTAAATTGCTGAACAGTACAGGTGCACAGCTTGCTATTTCTCAAAACGGAAGTACAACAAGCGAAACCATCAGCTATACGGCTGCTGCAGGTACTTATTATGCACAGGTATATGGATACAATGGTGCCAATAATGCAAGCACCTGTTACACATTAAAAGTACAACTGGGTACAGCATCAAAACCTGAGATTGTACAGGCCAGTGGTATAGTTAAAGTATATCCAAACCCAGTAACTGATGTTTTAAATGTAAGTGTACTGGGCGATATAAATCCCCGTGCAAGTTTACAGATCACCGACGTAAATGGCAAAATAGTGATGGTAAAAAACATCATTACCAATCCACAGGCAATTGATATAAGCAGGTTGGCAAAAGGTGTTTACCTGATTAAAGTAGATAATGGTGGTAAAGAAATTACCAGCAAATTTACAAGACAATAAAAAATAATAAAAAGGATACAAAATGGGTTGTCAATTGGCAACCCATTTTTTTTAATTCCTTATAATTAATCTTTTAACTGTGCACAAATCCTGCACCTTGGCTCATATATATCTTTTTCGCCCAACAAAACCTGCGGGCCTTCGGCTATTTTGCGGTAACTGATGTTGGCTATATTGCCACATTTCATACATATAGCGTGCAGTTTGGTAATATAATCGGCCTTGGCCAACAACGCAGGCATTTGCCCAAACGGGTTACCCAAATAATCCATATCAAGCCCGGCAACAATAACCCGGATGCCTTTTAGCGCCAACTGTTCGCAAACCGAACTTACCTCGTTATCAAAAAACTGGGCTTCATCAATGCCCACCACATCTACATCCTGTGCAAGTAACAAAATGGTTTGCGAATTTGAAACCGGGGTTGAGATGATGGCATTGGTATCATGGCTTACAATTTTTACCTCGTCGTAACGGGTATCAATGGCAGGTTTAAATATCTCAACTTTTAAGTTTGCAATTTTAACCCGCTTCAGCCGGCGTATCAGTTCTTCGGTTTTGCCGCTGAACATACTGCCACAAATCACTTCAATCCAGCCACGTCTTTCTCCTTTTAAATTGGGTTCTATAAACATTTAAGTATTTTTTTTAAAAATCAGTTAGTAACTTGGGGGCGATAGTTTAAATTTTTAACGTTGCCTTCCTTCAGCCATGGGCATCAAAAGTATAATAATATCATGGAAAGAGTGGAGACACTCCTAAAAAAGTTACAGGACCAGTTTGCACAAAATGCTTCAGCAGAGCAATTATTACTTACGGTTCAAATGTTACAGGCAGAACTACTGCACCTGCAGCAAAATAATGTGCCTGACTTTAAAAATGAATCTGTGGCTGTTACTGTTTTTAACATGAGCCCCATGGTTACTGAAAAAACAAATTCGTTTGCCAAAGCTGAACACGAAGAAAGAATAGTTGAAATTTTACAGGTTGATGAAGCTGAAATAGAAGCCGAACTGCTGGAGATTAAAAGGAATGCAGAAGCCATGCAGCAAATGAGCGTTCACAACAAACCCAATATTGTTTTTGAAACGGATGATGATATCCCCACACTTACACACCAAAAGCTGCCTGAACATAAAAAGGAAGCTGTCCCCAAAGAAATTAATGAAACTGCTCACAGCAATCATGGTTCCATAAATGAAATGCTGAAACAGTCTAAAATTGACCTCGGCGATACTTTAACCGAAGTGCCGGTAAGGGATTTGAGAAAAGCCATTGGCGTAAATGACCGTTATTTATTTATCAATGAATTGTTTCGGGGCGATGAAGTTGCTTATGAAAGAAGTATAAAAACAATCAACAGTTTTTCAATTTTTGCCGAAGCTGAATATTGGATTCAAAGAGAGCTAAGGGTTAAAAACGGCTGGGATGCCGGCAATGAAATGGTTGCGCAGTTTTATCAATTGGTTAAAAGGCGTTTTTCCTGAATAAACTGGATTATTTTTTTGGATGCCCCCGCATTTTCCAAAACGTATTGCTTGGCTGCTTCTCCCCTTCTTTTTCTTTCGCCTTCATCATTTAATAAAGTATTTAATATCGTTTCCAGCTTTACAGGCCCGTCAATACTTATACCGCCTCCGGCTTTTACCAGGCCAATAGCTTCATCAAACTTTTCGTAAACGGGGCCAAAAACAACGGGCTTGGCATACACGGCTGCTTCTAAAACATTATGTACCCCATCTGCACCAAACCCTCCACCAATATAGGTTACCGTTGCATATTTATATAAACGTGACAACATACCAACGTTATCAATGATTAAAACGTTGTTCGTTGTTGGTTGTTCGTTTTTCGTTGTGAGCCCTGGGGGTTGATTATTTTCAGTAAGCTGAGAGCTATTCGTTTCACCGGCAGATTTTACAGCTGAACTTTCTTTTACCAAATCAGAATAAAATATTGATTTTGGAAATTCATCTTTCACATCATGTAAATTTATTTTGTCAATTTCATGCGGGGCAATAATAAATTTTATTTGCTGATGCACATTTACAAAATGCAGCAATTCTATTTCATCTTCTTCCCAGGTACTGCCCGCAACAATTACCGGGCTATCGCCGCAAAATGCTTCAATGTGAGGCACGGGTATAAAATTTTCTGCAATTTCTAAAACACGGTCAAACCTCGTATCGCCATTAACGCTCACATTTTCTTTAAAATTAATAGTAGCCAATAATTCTTTTGATTCTTCATTCTGCACAAAAAAATGAGTAAAACTTTCAAGCATTTTTTTCCAGATAAGACCGTACCATTTAAAGAAAGGCTGGTTTGGCCTGAATATGCCTGATATAAGTATGGTAGTGACATTTCTTTGCTTTAACATAGTGAGATAATAAAACCAGTATTCATATTTTACCCAAAGCACCAGGGAGGGTTTTACTGCGTCCAAAAACTTTTTTGCATTTTCAGGCGAATCCATTGGCAGGTAAAAAACGTGATCAGCCCCAGTGTAATCCTTCATCACTTCATAACCCGAAGGAGAAAAAAATGTAAGCACAATTTTTT
>JANNYY010000481.1:0-2894 GCA_031410355.1 Chitinophagaceae bacterium
GGGAATCGAGAGTAACAAAAACCATGATTCTCTGGCTGATGGCATCATAAATGATTAATGCTTTTGTTATAAAAAAGCGACTTGATGATTAAACGGCCATGATCTCTTTTTCCTTTGCTTCTAAATGTTTTTCTATAAGTAGAATATATTTATCGGTGAGGTCCTGTGCCTCTTTCTCAGCATCTTTGCTCACATCCTCACTTAACCCGTCTTTCTGTAGTTTTTTAATTCCTTCTATACCATCCCTGCGTATGTTTCGTACTGCAACTTTTGCATGTTCACCTTCTGCATTACATCTTTTAACGAGTTCTTTTCTTCTTTCTTCGGTTAAAGGTGGCAAAAACAAACGAATAATATTTCCGTCATTTTGCGGATTAATACCAATATTAGCCATGGTAATTGCTCTTTCTATTGCCTGCAGCATATTTTTTTCCCAAGGTTGAACCGAGATGGTACGGGCATCTAAAACAGAAATATTAGCGATCTGGTTGATGGCTGTAGGGTTGCCATAATAATCGGCCATAATTCCATCAAGCATGGTGGGATTGGCTTTGCCGGCACGTATTTTAACAAGCTCTGCTTCCAGGTGATTTAATGCTTTTGACATGGAAGATTCTGTATCACTTATAATTGTATTTATTTCTGCTGACATATTTTTTAATATTGATTGGCTGCAAAGCTATAAAAAACTGCTGTTAATTCAGTTTAGCTGCAAACGAATATAGTTAAAACAGTTAAATTTTAACCCGGTGATTATTTTAAAGGGAAAGAAAATTATTAATCAGCTTCTGCTGCCTCTCCGGCAAGTGTAAGAATTTTGTGTGGTTTTAAAATACCTGATTTTTCAACTTTCCGGGTTATGACTTTTTTATTTTTAGGGCGGCTGTAAAAAATAATGCCGATAAAAATAAAAGCAGAAAATAACAGGATACTTAAAACGGTAGTTGTACCTAAAGAACGCATGAAGTATGCCATGCTTATAAAAGTAATATTAACCAAAACGCAGGTTATGGTAACCATGCGGTGGCTTAGCCCCAGGGCAAGTAAAAAATGATGAACATGTGTTCTGTCCGGACTGAATGGTGAACGCCTGTCGAGGATCCTTAATCCAAAAACCCGGAGTGTATCAAAAAGCGGGATCATTAATATGGAGAAACCAATTGCCGGAGCTGATTCTATTGGAAAAGCAGAAGCCGGATCGCCGGCAATGTTTATAAATTTAATAACCAAAATTGAGTTTACCAGGCCCAGTAGTAATGATCCGGTATCGCCCATAAATATTTTGGCAGGCGAAAAATTATAGATCAAAAACCCGATGGTGCTGCCTGCTAAAGCAAAGGCCATAACAGCATAAGTTAACTGGCCTGCATAAAAAAAGTAAACACCAAAAACAATAGTTGTAAGTGAGCCCAGGCTTCCCGCAAGGCCATCAACGCCATCAATAAGGTTAAATGAATTGGTAATTACAATGATAGTGAAGAGCGAAATAACAATACTGGCAATATATGGTATTTCATAAATGCCTAAAAAACCATGTAAATTGTTCAATTGAATGCCTCCAAATTTTATGATGATGCCCGCTGCAATTAACTGGCCAACAAATTTTTTGCTTGCCGATAATACTAAAATATCATCTTTAATACCCAGGAAAAAAATAACAGTTGTTGCAGCAGCAAAATATTGAAGTTGGGATGTAATGCCGGACGGAACACCCATTAAAGTAGCAATTATAAATCCTGCAAAAATACCCAGCCCACCTAAAGTAGGAATAACATTTTTATGAACTTTACGTTCATCCGGCTCATCAAAGAGTTTTTTATCTTTTGCCACCTGAATGATAACCGGTATTGCAAAAAACGTTATCAAAAAAGCCAGTGCCGCACTTAATAAGATATTATCCATTCTGGTAATTTGTTTCGGTACCTGTTAAATAAAAGCAAAAGTATTAAATAATGTTTGTAGGATAAAAACTTTAATTAAAAAAGAAGACTCAGGATTTATTAAAATAGATGCCTGATTTGCTTTTTATTTATTTAAAATGATTTCCCTCATTGGTCGGCTAAAATAACGGTTTATTTGTAAACTTATTATCAATTTTAAAGATTTGCGCCTTATTTTACTTTGATTGTAATATGATTTTAAAGTAGGTTTGCAATCATAAAGATTGCTGGAATTAGCCTTGATAAGCTAAAAAATTAAAATATAGTAAAAAAATGAATAATTTAACAGATATAGCCACTCAAATAAGAAGAGATATTGTAAGAATGGTTCATGCCGTGCAAAGCGGTCATCCCGGTGGTTCGCTGGGTTGTACCGAATATTTTACAGCCCTGTATTTTGATATAATGAAGCATGATCCAAAATTTAATATGAACGGAACAGGGGAAGATATCTTCTTTTTAAGTAACGGGCATATTTCCCCGGTATTTTACAGTGCCCTGGCCCGCAGTGGCTATTTCCCCCTGGCGGAACTTAATACTTTCAGAAAAATAAACAGCCGTTTGCAGGGGCACCCCACTACCCATGAGCATTTAACGGGTGTACGTGTTGCCAGCGGCTCCTTAGGACAGGGTATGAGTGTTGCCATTGGTGCAGCGTTGGCTAAAAAACTTAATAATGATGATAATATAGTTTATTCTTTGCATGGCGATGGTGAGCTGGATGAAGGACAAAACTGGGAAGCCATTATGTTTGCGGCTCATAAAAAAGTTGACAATCTTATTGCTACCATAGACTGGAACGGTCAACAAATTGACGGACCTACAAAAAAGATAATGGCGCTTGATAGTTTAAGAGCGAAGTTTGAAGCCTTTAACTGGCAGGTGCTGGAGATGGATGGTAATGATATGGATGCTGTTGTTGCCGGATTGAACAATGCTAAAACCTTTGTTGGC